>JBDSEW010000146.1:0-15268 GCA_039919825.1 Chitinophagales bacterium
ATTCAAGAATGGATTCCCTGCTTTTTTTCAGATCTTCATAAGTCTCCCTTATTAATTCCAGTTCAACAGATGTTACCCCACCATCTATACTATGATCGAAGGTTTCCTTATTGGAGAGCTGATCGAAAAGTTTTTCATACCAGCTGATCATGTCATTTTCCTTCATGGGCAATGCATCTTCAAATTCAGTGTCACACACATCACATTTTAAAAGGTAAACCTCGTATCCTGCTTTTCCTGTTACTTCTCCCGCTATTAAAACGGGTACTTTTTCAAGACAAACCGGGCAGTTTCCTTCCGATGGCCCCTCATTCCGATGACCTACTTCATCCAATGAAAGAGTCTGCTTCCGGAGTAATATAATGTCGTTTAATGATCCAGCCATCGATTCCAAAAGCCCGATGAATTGAACGGCATTATCATCGTTTTTGATGGTGCCTTCTTCAATTTTATCTTTAAAAAAACGGTAAAGACTCAGGAATTCAATTTCATTTTGTTTCAAATAGCCGTTGTCTTTCATAAGGATGGTTTACATTCAACACGAAAAAGTAGCAAAAAATAAAAAGATTGTAGGGAAATTTATTTTCCTGTAAAGAAATACTGAACTATTCACTGATATTCATTACCCGTTATTCGTAACTACTTTATTAATTTGCGGTCCAATTCAATGGCCGTATGAACGAGGCTTCAGTTACTCAAAACGGTTTTCAGCAACACGATTCCTTTAGTCCGGCAGCCTGCTCTGATGAGGAGCGCAACAGGTTTCGTGCATTGCAATAAACCTTTTCTTCGGAATGGGAAGATATATTTCCAAACGTTCTGGCCGAAAAAACAATTGTAATTATCCCAAGCCTTTCTGTTGATCAGGAAATACTGTCAAAAGTAAAAGGGTCTGTGTTCTATGAAGAACGGTTGCTTTGCCTGCTGATGCTTTTACGGATGACCCGAACACACCTGATCTACGTCAGCAGTATTCCCATCGATCCTGTAATAGTGGATTATTACCTGCACCTGCTTCCCGGCATTACTGGTTATCATGCGCAGCAGCGTCTTTCCATGCTAAGCTGCTTTGATGCTTCTGCAAAATCCCTTACGGAAAAACTTTTTGAGCGTCCCGGATTAATTGAACGCATTCGTAATAATATTCCAAGTGGTCATTTAGTGCATATCATTTGTTTTAATATGACAAATTTTGAGCGTTCTCTCACAGTTCGGTTGGAACTGCCGACATATGGATGTGATCCCGACCTTTTGCATTACGGAACAAAAAGTGGTAGCAGAAAAATATTCAGGGAATGTGAACTTACCATACCGGAAGGTTTTGAAGACCTTCGGGACGAAGCTGACCTCGTAGATTCCCTGGCAGAGTTAAAGGAAAAACAACCTTTATTGAACAAAGTAGTTGTAAAGCTCAACGAAGGATTTTCAGGAGAGGGTAATGCAATCTTTTCTTTTGATCATCTTACAGGTGCAGGTAGCCTGAAAAACAAAATCCTGAATGCACTTCAATAGAAGCTGGAGATTGTTGCAGGAGATATTCCGTACGATAGTTTTCAAGTTCATGACGATGAACGGAGTAGTGGAAGAATTTATTCCGGGAGAAATAAAGCATTCTCCTTCTGCACAATGCCGGATCAACCCTTTAGGGCAGGTAGTAGTATTATCAACTCACGATCAATTGCTTGGCGGTAGCACCGGGGCAGATTTTATCGGTGCTAATTTTCCGGCCCACCCCGAATATGCGAAAGAAATAGGAATCATGTGCAGGGAGATCGGGCATAAATTAAAAGATCATGGAGTGATCGGTCGTTTTGGTGCAGATTTTATTTCTGTAAGATCAGCCACAGGATGGAAGCACTATGCACTTGAATTGAATTTGCGGAAAGGAGGCACCACACATCCATTTTTAATGTTGCAGGGCCTGACCGTCGGTATTTACAAGGTGGAAACAGGTATCTATCATACTGCAAATGGTCAGCAGCATTGTTATTCAGCTCCGATAAACTGAAGAGTGACATTTATAAAGGGCTAACCCCTCACGACCTCATGGACATAGCCATAACCAACAGATTGCAATATGATGGTAGTTTACAGCAAGGTGTAATGTTTCACCTTATGGGTGCTCTTTCACGATATGGAAAATTGGGTGTTGTATGCATTGGCGACACTGCAAGCTGTGCCAATGACTTTTACCGGCGCACTGTGCAGGTTTTAAATAAGGAAGGTAAGAACACCGCTTTCTGACAGCAACTACCTATCAGGCGATAGCTACCACTTCCTTGGTCTTCCTTGCTCTCTCATTATGATCAAGAATAATCTTTCGCATGCGGATGGATTTTGGAGTGATTTCTACAAATTCATCTTCCTGGATAAATTCCAATGCCTCTTCAAGAGAGAAATTAATTTTTGGAGCGATCCTTACAGCTTCATCAGTTCCTGAAGCGCGCATGTTAGAGAGCTTTTTGGTTTTAACCACGTTAATTACCAGGTCGCCTGGTCTGATGTGTTCTCCGATGATTTGACCACCATAAATTTCTTCACCTGGTTCAATAAAAAAGGTGCCGCGATCCTGAAGTGCATCAATGGAATAAGCAGTTGCAATTCCTTTTTCAAGGCCCAGCAATACACCATTGTTTCTTCCGGGAATATTTCCTTTCCAAGGCTCAAATGCTTTAAATCGATGGGCCATGATAGCTTCTCCTGCTGTTGCAGTGAGCATGTTGTTACGTAATCCTACAAGGCCACGGGAAGGTATGTTGAATTCAAGATGTTGAACATCACCCTTAGGTTCCATGATCGTCATTTCGCCTTTGCGTGCAGAAACAAGTTCTATTACTTTTCCCGCAAACTCCTGCGGAACATTTACCGTTAGCACTTCCACCGGCTCACATTTAACTCCTTCAATGTGCTTTACTATCACCTTGGGTTGACCTACCTGTATCTCATATCCTTCACGCCGCATTGTTTCAATCAGGATGGACAGATGAAGAATACCGCGGCCATACACAAGAATTGCGTCTGGTGATTCTGTGTCTTCCAAACGAAGTGCAAGATTCTTTTCAGTTTCTTTTTCCAGTCGCTCTCGAACCCGTTGTGAAGTCACCAGTTTTCCTTCTTTTCCGAAGAAAGGAGAGTTATTGATGGTAAAAAACATGCTGATCGTGGGCTCATCAATCGCAATTGGCTTAAGTCCTTCAGGATTGTCAAAGTCGGCAACAGTATCTCCGATCTCAAAATTTTCAATACCAAAAATTGCGCAAATATCTCCTGACCCAACTTCTGAAACACGTTTGCGTCCCAGGCCTTCAAAAGTGTATAATTCTTTAATGCGAGATTTCAATACTTTTCCATCTCTCTTAACCAGGCTCACAGGCATGCCTTCTTTTATAGTACCCCTGAGCAACCTGCCAATGGCAATTCGTCCTGTATAGGAAGAATAATCGAGCGAGGTGATTTGCATCTGCGGGGTTCCTTCCAATGAAGGTGCTTCCGGAAAATAGTTGATGATGGTCTCAAAAAGCGGGATCAGGTTCTCGGTAGGTTTTTGCCAGTCAGTACTCATCCAGCCTTGCTTGGAAGATCCGTACATGGTTGGAAAATTTAACTGCTCTTCAGTGGCATTCAGATTAAAAAATAGTTCAAATACCTGTTCGTGTACCAGTTCAGGATGACAATTGGGCTTATCTACTTTATTGATCACCACAATAGCTTTTTTACCAAGTTCCAATGCTTTTTGCAGTACAAATCGTGTCTGCGGCATAGCGCCTTCAAAAGCATCCACTAACAATAATACCCCGTCAGCCATATTCAAAACACGTTCTACTTCACCACCAAAATCTGCGTGGCCGGGAGTATCGATAATATTTATCTTCGTATCACCGTAACGAACAGAAACATTTTTTGCAAGAATGGTTATGCCGCGCTCACGCTCCAGGGGATTGCTATCTAAGATCAAATCTCCTGTTTCCTGGTTATCACGAAAAAGATTCGACTGATGAAGAATCTTGTCTACTAAGGTGGTTTTCCCGTGATCTACGTGGGCGATAATGGCAATATTTCTAATGAATGACATGCGTTGGGTTGAAATTTGGAGGCGCAAAGATAGGGTTATAAATCGGCAATAAGAAGGAAGACGCGAATAGGTCTTTTGAAGTGGCCTTTTGCTTCGAGTGCAGGTCTGAAGTCATAAGTATTCAGTCAACTTCGCATTCTTTTCTAAATTTCTACAAACCCATGACATTCAACTATCCTTTATCCTGTCCCTATCTGTTGATTTTCTCCTAAATTTACCTCTTATGAAATATAAGTGCGCATTCTTTCTTCTGGCCTTCTTTCTCGGATCTTCAGATCACGTTTACTCCCAGGCCGCTGCTTTTCACAGATATATAATAGAGTTTAAGGATAAAAAGGACAGCCCGTTTTCCACATCAGATCCTTCAGCGTTCTTATCACAACGATCTATCGATCGACGTATCAGTTATGCCATACCCGTTACGGAAAATGACCTTCCTATCAATCCGGATTATATTCAGCAGGTAATGAATGCAGGAGTCAAAGTATTGAACCGGTCAAAATGGCTCAATTCAATTTCAATTGAAACGGATGATTCAGTAGCGCTTGTTGCAGTCAAATCACTTCCCTTTGTAAAAACATCTTACCCCATTGCCCCTCGCTTCAGCAATACGCACCGTCCTCCTAAAACTGTAGTTGATTTCATTCCACAAAAGTTAAGTGAAGATGGGTTGGAACTATATGGTAAAGCTTCGAGCCAGATTGATATGCTTCGTGGTAATGCATTGCATGCTCAGGGTTACAGGGGTGAGGGTATGGTGATTGCCGTATTGGACGCCGGATTTTTTAACACTCCAAACCTTGCAGTATTTGATAGTTTGTTTGAGCAGGGGAGAGTGCTGGGATGGTGGAATTTTGTTCATGGAAACGATACTGTTTTTGTGAGTGGAGGACATGGAACTTCAGTACTCTCAACTATTGCTGCAAATATGCCGGGAACAATGGTGGGTACGGCTCCTGGCG
Organism: Chitinophagales bacterium; assembly: GCA_039919825.1. GTDB lineage: Bacteria > Bacteroidota > Bacteroidia > Chitinophagales > UBA10324 > JACCZZ01. The sequence continues at coordinate 5,035 of JBDSEW010000146.1, forward strand.
CAAGTGTTTATCTTTTCGTAACGGAAGATGGAGCTTCAGAATATCCGATTGAAGAACACAACTGGGCAGCAGGAGCAGAAAGAGCCGATAGCCTCGGAGCAGATATGATCTCGTCATCTTTGGGTTACAGCAGGTTTGATGATAGCGGATTTAATCATACTTACGCACAGATGGATGGTAATACGACCATGGTTACCCGCGCTGCTGATTACGCAGCAAGCAAAGGCATGATTGTCTGCAGCAGTGCAGGCAATGAAGGGAACTCTGATTGGTTTTATATTACGGCTCCTGCTGATGCAGACAGTATCCTTACTGTGGGAGCTATAGATTCAGTTGGGTTGATCACATCATTCAGCTCAAACGGACCATCTGCTGATGGCGATGTTAAACCCAATGTGGTGGCGCAGGGCATCAGGGCTACTGTGGTAGAACCGTTTTCCGGAACAATAGTTAGCAGTAATGGAACTTCCTTTTCAAACCCGATCATTGCAGGAATGACCGCTTGCCTCTGGCAGGCTCATCCTGATAAGAACAATATGGAGATCATCAGTGCCATTGAAAAAAGCTCAAGCCTTTATTTCAATCCAAATGATTCAATGGGTTATGGAATTCCGAATTATGAAGTAGCTGATCTGATTCTATCTGATAAGGCGCCTGATAACCTGGCACTTACTGAGCCATTAATATACCCCAATCCATTTGACTCTCAATTCGGCATTCTGTATTATACAGCCCGATTTCAGGAAGTGCAGGTAGAGATGTTCAACCTGATGGGTGAAAAAATACAATCATTCAATACAACCCTGCAAATTGGATATAATTATTTGCCTGTGAAGGCATTTGAGCATGCACCTAAAGGGCTGTATTTTCTACGTCTTATTTTTGATGACCACGAAGAAGTAGTACGTGCGATGAAAGCTGCGGACTAAGGGTAAACGAATTTAAAATGATATCCTGCTATAGCTGATTTATATTCACACTACATCGCTGTTGCTTTCAATTTGTAAAATGCGAACTGTAACCACCCCCCAAAAATCCCGTCATAATATTGTAATTAATGTTAATGGGTGAAATGAAGTATTAAAGGCTGGCGTTTTGTGAAAAATAATCAGCCATGAAAAACAAAACCCTTTTCTCCGCATGGTTTACCAATGATCTTGATGAGATCATTTTTGAAAGTCGTAACAAGTTATATGGAGCGTATGAATTGCGCAAACATTATCCTCAGCGATTGCAGACAGCTTTCATTATTACCATACTGTTCTTTTCTTCGATATGGTTGACAATGGAAATAATTTCAGCAAACAATAAATTCAAAGAGGTATTTGCTCCCACGGTGTCACCTCCATATATTGTGTATCCAAAGTATTTGATCGAGTCTGAAAAGACGGCTGAAAGAACTGAAATTGTTCCACCTGAACACAAAGATCTTCTTCCAGCCTATGTAGTAAAAGACTCTCTTAAAAAAGAATTGCTTGATGCAGATACGATTAATAAACCCGTTGCAAGAGATCCCTTACCAGGAGCAAAAAATGGTTTCGCAATCAATGGAACTTCAGAAAGGGGAGGCGACGGTACGGGTTTATCAGGTAGCAAAGGTGTTGATACTGCTGCGCGATTTATTGATCCGGATGAAGTGAGAACCTTTGCTGCTGTAATGCCATCTTTTCCCGGAGGAAAAAATGCATTGTCAAAATACCTGCAAAGGCACCTGCATTGTCAGCAATTCAGGCAGAGCAATGGAAAAAGTGGTAAGATGTATCTGAGCTTTATTGTTTCCAGGGAGGGAAAGGTGCATTCTATAGAAGTAATGAGAGATGGTGTTGGATATGGATGTGTGGAAGAAGCTGTAAAGGTGCTGCAAAACATGCCGGCCTGGACCCCTGGCAGTAACAACAACCGCACGGTAAATGTGAAAGTGATAATGCCTATTTCAATGGAAACAGCCAATGAATAAATTTTGTCTGAAATAAAAAATGCCCTCCAATTTTCGGAGGGCATTTTTTTTGAATGCAGTTGATATGATTAATCTATTTTGTCTTAACCACTTTCAATATCGATCGTGTCTGACCATCCACCATCACTTTAACCAGGTAAATGCCGTCAGATAAGCTGGAACCCCAACCTAAGGTTCCGGAATATGAATGAATACTTTGCTTTTCTACCAACTCGCCCAGGATAGAGTAAACATTCAGAGAAGCAGTAGTAAATGACCGGGTGCCAAAATTAAAACGAATCGTGTTTTCACTTACAAATGGATTCGGACTTGCACTGCAACAATTCAGCAACTGCGGATCACCAGCTATTCCGGTTGTAAGAACATTCTTCACCTCAAATTTATCGATCGCAGCCTCAACAATATGACCTGTATTCTCCTGATCAGCGGTTGAAAAACTTACTTTTATAGTTGAGTTAGGAGTCAGGTAATTAGTAACAGGATACTCATGGTACACCCATTGCGACATGGGATTTTTGATATTCGCAATGCTCACAGTAGTGGTGCCATCCGAAATAGATACTTTTAAAGTATCATTGGGAGTGCCGCTGCCTTCACCATTTGCAAACCATGAATAAAAACTTATAACGGGGTTGCTATAACCTGATAAATCCATTACAGGAGAAGTGAGCGTAGTACTACCATTGTCAACATCGTCAAAGCCTGCTTCTCCGCCGGCATTGCCTGTCACAAAACATGCGTCTCCGAAGTCATCTGTTACATCATTTTCAGGGTTGTACATCGTACTGCCTGCAATTGTGCCAATAGGTTCACCAAGCTCCCAGCTACCTGTGCTTGCATTGCCGCTTACCATCCAGCTATTATCAAAAATGAAATCATCATAATAGCCTTTTGAAATTTTGAAATTTACAGTCGCATTTGATTCATACAAAACTGTATCTAAATATGCTTTTTCATAGTATCCCCATTTCCCAACGAATACATCATACTCATCTTCAAAAATGGGAGTCACAACAAAGTCACCGTTATTATCTGTTGTAAGATCATAACTCAAACCAACATTAAGTGAATGAAGATAAACTCCTGCACCATCCAGCAATTCATTGGTAAGTGAATCTGATACATTTCCTTTTATGGTAATGGCTACCAAGGGTGTCAATGCAACATCAAGTATTGTGGTAACGCCGCTAACAAGTGAAACATTTTGAATTTCTTTGGCAGCATAGCCGGCCTTGCTCACTTTCACCGTATAGCTACCTGAAATCCCGGTACCTGTTTTATAAAGGCCGCTTAAACTCGTATTATCATTTTCTAAAGTGGTAAGAATCTCAACCAATGCATTATTGACCGGTGTGCTGGTGATTGCATCAGTAACATTTCCCTGCAACCAACTGGCGGCAATGTAATTTGGTGTTAGTATCGTCAGCTTTCCGTTAGTGGTTGAAGTGTAAAGATCTGAGACAATAATATTACCCGAGGGCAGATAGGGATAAACGCCCCACGTTCCGCCATAACCTGGACCAGACTCTTGTGGATCAGTATCATAGCTGGCCACCTTAATCATATTATCTGGCTGAGATACATCAAAAAGTACAACTCCATCTTTGTAATAAGCAGTCCATGCGAACTGATCATTGTACAGGTGCACATTATGTACAATTGATCCCGAGCCAGGATAGCATTGCACCCTGTCAAGCTCAGTAATATTGCTTAAATCAGAAACATCATACGACGTCAGGTAACTGTTGTCCACTTCATCGGTGGTAAAAACATATTTGTTGTCATGTGTCGGCCAAGCATTATGCGTAAAAAAACTAGGCGTACTCACAGAAGCAAGAGGTACCGGGCTTGCAGGATTAGAAACATTTACGAGCTCAAGTTTACCATCATAAATTTCTGAGGCCCATAAGGTATCTCCACGCACAAATCCATCATGAATGTAGTGTTGCTCATATTTTCCAAGATAAGGTGGATTGAGTGGATCCGCTGCAAGGTCAAAAATGGTTGCACCACCATTACCATAACCACCACCAAAAATGAACAGTTTACCATTTTCATCAATCCATAATGTATGGCCATTTTCCTGGCTGGAACCACTTGCATCTGTATAGGTGAATGTACTCGATTGAACGCTCGCTGGTAAACTTCCCAAATCTATCACGAGCAAACCACCACCGACTTCATTGGTAGCATAAGCATAATGACCGTATGTTTTTATCTCCCTCCACAGGTTTTGTGAGTGAGGAACATCAAATTTTATCTCCGGATTATCAGGATCTGAAACATCTACAATGGAAACACCCGCATAGGTGCCAACGAGCGCATACTCTGTGCCGTCATTATCCACATAGCCCCAAATGCTTGCGCAGGAATAGGGATAGGAAATTTCTCCCCTGAAATCAAGGTTAAAGTTTTGTGCCCAGGAGGATGTGAAGGCACCTGTTAAAATCAAAATTGTGGTTAGAATGGTTCTCATTGTAAGAATAAACAGTTTAAAAAGGGTGGCTAAAAGGAAGTAGCAAAGAAACGAATAATTCAGTTAACACGAATGTTTAGAAATCACTTGGGTGTATGACAAATCTAAATTGTGAGCAACGCGACTCCAACCGAGAAGTGAAGTTTATTTAGCGCCAGAACGCCAGGACGCTAAGATGGTTGTGGAGGGTCAAACAGTGGTTCTTTTTTTTGGCGCTTTAGTGTCTTGGCGCTTATTTTATTTTACGGTCAAGAATCACAAATTGTCGTACACCCAATCACTTCACTTTTACTCTATTGCGGAGTGTGAAACGGTGCCATATCTTAACGTAGAGGATTTTAACTAAAAGAGTAGTGATTGCTTTACCATTCCCATTACATATCGTCTTTTACAGATTCTGCCGACTTTCATTTTACGCGGTTATCTTTGCCCGATGTATTACCACCACATCATCGAAACCATCGGCAATACACCGCTGGTAAAACTCAATAAAGTAACAAAGGGAATAAATGCAATTGTGCTTGCAAAAGTAGAATCATTCAATCCCGGCAATTCCATTAAGGACCGTATAGGATTGAAAATGGTAGAGGAAGCAGAAAAAAAAGGGTGGCTGAAACCCGGCGGTACCATTATAGAAGGCACATCGGGTAATACCGGAATGGGACTTGCCCTCGCTGCGATAGCAAAGGGATACAAGTGTATTTTCACAACCACGGATAAGCAGTCAAAAGAAAAAGCAGATATCCTGAAAGCCGTAGGAGCGGAGGTAATTGTTTGCCCTACCAACGTGGAACCTGAAGATCCGCGCTCTTATTATTCTGTATCAAAAAGATTAGCGGAAGAAACTCCCAACTCCTGGTATCCGAATCAATATGACAACCTCGATAACAGGCTGGCCCACTATGAAACTACTGCACCTGAAATCTGGAGTCAGACCGATGGCAAGATCACTCATTTGGTAGTTGGCTCCGGAACCGGCGGCACCATTACCGGTTGTGCGCAGTTTCTTAAAGAAAAAAATCCTGCTATAAAAATTTGGGCAATCGATACTTACGGATCAACCTTAAAAGCTTTTCATGAAACGGGTAAAATTGACCCTAAAGAAATCTATCCATACATCACCGAAGGAATTGGAGAAGACATCGTTCCCAAAAACTATGACTTCAGCCTGATCGACCATTTTGAAAAGGTAACTGACAAAGATGCCGCCCTGATGGCAAGGGAGATTACCCGTAAGGAAGGAATTTTTGTCGGCTACTCCTGCGGATCAGCCCTTGCGGGATTGCTGCAGTTGAAGGAGCAGCTGAAAGAAACAGATTTGGTGGTAGTAATTTTCCCCGACCATGGAAGCCGGTATGTGGGCAAAGTTTATAATGATGAATGGATGCGGGATCGGGGTTGGTTAAGCGTTAAAACTCTTCGCGACATCATTGAAACAAAGCAGGACAGCAAACTGATTTCCATTGATGGCTCAAAAAATGTAGCTGATGCGGTTTCGATTATGAGCGTTAATGATATAGATCAGTTGCCCGTAATGGAAGATGGCAAAATAGTTGGATCGTTGAGTGAAACCGGGTTGCTCGCAAAATTAATGGCTGATACCGGGTTGAAATCTCACAACGTGAAAGAAGTGATGGAGAAGGCGTTTCCATTAGTGCCTGCTGAAACAACCATTGAAAAGTTAAGCGGCATGATGAATAAGGAAGTGCCTGCCGTAATAACTCAGGATGGCCTCAACAACTTGCACATTATTACAAAATCTGACATTATCCGCGCCTTATCGAAGTGAGGTGTCGTCGTGTTTTGAAGGTTAATCATTTCTTATAGCGAATGCCGGTTAATAAAACATTTACTGATCAGATTGGGGAACAGATAACCGTTTCATTTCCTCCGTGCCGGATTATTTCTATTGTACCATCCCTGACTGAACTGCTCTTTGATTTAGGCCTTGATGAAAGAGTAGTGGGCATTACTAAATTTTGTGTTCATCCGGAAGATAAATTCAGAACAAAACCGAAAGTAGGTGGAACCAAAAAGATTAACCTGGAAAAAATAAGGTCACTTCAACCGGATCTGATCATTGCAAATAAAGAAGAAAATGAGGAACAGCAGGTCAAAGAATTAATGAATCATTTCCCGGTGTGGATCAGTGATATAAAAACGTTGGATGATGCATACGAAATGATAGAAAAGGTCGGAGCATTGGTAGATAAGGCAGAAGATGCGAAACATCTTGTCACTTCGATAAAAGCAATGTTTCACGAATCTGCGACGAGTGCGGCCCTGCCTTCCTGTGCATATCTCATCTGGCGAAATCCCTACATGGCAGCCGGAAACGACACTTTTATAAATTCGATACTGGAGGCGGCAGGATTTAAAAATGTGATCCGGGACCAGCCAAGATATCCAGAAATTACCATAGAGAAATTGAAATCACTGAATCCTGAATATGTTTTACTTTCTTCGGAACCCTATCCATTCAGCATTAAGCATAAGGATGAACTGCAAAATGGAATGCCTGGAGTAAAAATTCTTTTGGTAGATGGTGAAATGTTTTCCTGGTATGGAAGCAGAATGCTGAAAGCAGGTGCTTATTTCCGGCAACTCAGAAACCGTCTTTAAATGGTACTGTACTAAGTTTCCTCCCGTATAGCATTGTTGCAACTACAGCTATCTTATCCTTACCAGGAAATCGGCCGATATACCGATAAAGACACTCTTTGCGCAAACTGAACTTTGTTATATTTGCCGTCATAACAAATTAAAAATCAAGATTCTCATGTCGCTAAGTAAGATCACTTCATTGTTAGAGGACAAAGCTGACTATCTGCTCAATCACATCAGCGGAACTGTAGACAAGCAACTATTACATGCTCCGGGCCCGGATTTCGTGGATCGCATTTTTGCGGGCACCAACCGAAATAACCAGGTGCTGCGCAGTTTGCAAGCTATTTATGGTCACGGGAGACTGGCAGGTACTGGTTACGTTTCCATTTTACCTGTGGATCAGGGCATTGAACACAGTGCAGGAGCATCATTCGCACCGAATCCAATTTACTTTGATCCTGAAAATATTGTTAAGTTGGCGATTGAAGGAGGTTGTAATGCTGTGGCATCTACATATGGAGTTCTTGGTTCTGTTGCAAGAAAATATGCACACAAGATTCCTTTCATTGTAAAAATCAACCATAACGAATTTCTTTCTTTCCCCAATAAGTATGATCAAATCATGTTCGGTACTATTGAGGATGCATGGAACATGGGGGCTGTGGCAGTAGGTGCAACAATATATTTTGGTAGCGAAGAATCTACCCGCCAGTTACAGGAAGTTTCCCAGGCATTTGAATATGCCCACGAATTGGGAATGACCACCATACTATGGTGTTACCTGCGCAATTCGGGTTTTAAAAAAGATGGTGTTGATTTTCATACATCCGCAGATTTGTCAGGACAGGCAAATCACCTGGGCGTTACTATACAAGCTGACATCATCAAGCAAAAGCTTCCAACCAACAATGGAGGTTATGAGTCTTTGAAATTTGGAAAAACGCACCCCAAAGTGTATCGTGAATTAACTACAGATCATCCGATTGATCTCTGTCGCTACCAGGTGCTGAATTGCTACATGGGCCGTGCAGGATTGATCAATTCAGGTGGAGAATCTAAAGGAGCTTCTGACATGGCAGAAGCAGTTTATACTGCCATAGTCAATAAACGTGCAGGTGGACAGGGACTCATTAGTGGGCGCAAAGCATTCCAGAAACCGATGAGCGATGGAATTGAACTCCTCAACATGATTCAGGATGTATACCTGGAAAAGAAGATTAACCTGGCATAATATAGCTTGAGGCTTCTTGGAAATTGTCTCAACCTGTTCAATCGATTATTTTTGGCGTGCTTTAAAGGAAAAACACTTGAGACTAAAGACTCAGTACTAAGAACTTAAAACATGGCTTGGTTTAAAAGAAGCAAAGAAGGGATAACAACCACTACGGATGAAAAGCTAGAGGTGCCCGAAGGTTTGTGGTGGAAGTGTCCTTCGTGTAAGAAAACTATTCCTATCGGCGATCTGAAGGAAAATAAGTATGTGTGCACAAACTGCAATTATCACCCGCGTATTAATTCGGTAGAATACTTTGGAATTCTGTTTGACAACAATGAATACAAACCTTTATTTGAGGACTTGAGGCCGCGTGATTTTCTTGGCTTCAAAGACCTGAAAAGCTACCAGGACCGTCTGGACGATGCTAAAAAAAAGGTGAATGTATCTGAAGCCATTTCCGTGGCTGCAGGAAAAGTTAACGGTCATAAGCTGGTTTGTGCCTGCATGAATTTTAATTTTATAGGAGGTTCGATGGGGAGCGTAGTAGGGGAACGTATCGGATCTGCCATTAATCACTGCATTAAAACCAAGGCTCCGTTATTGATCATTTCAAAATCTGGTGGCGCCAGGATGATGGAAGCAGCATTTTCGCTGATGCAATTGGCAAAAACGGCTGCGAAGCTTACACAACTTTCAGAGGCAAAGCTTCCTTATATCTCACTGATGACCGACCCCACCACCGGTGGAGTAACTGCTTCTTATGCCATGCTTGGTGATATTAATATTGCTGAACCGGAGGCTCTTATTGGTTTTGCAGGACCCAGGGTAATTAAAGAAACCATTAAGAAAGATCTTCCTAAGGGTTTTCAACGCTCCGAATTTCTGCTGGAACATGGCTTCCTTGATTTTATAGTGGACAGGAAGGATTTAAAGGACAGGTTGTCGGAGCTCATCAGCATTCTCATGCACGACAAATGAGGGAGCAAATAATAGTTCTTAATCACCGCTGATCCTTCAATCTTATTGAATGACCGTTGAGAGGATAACCTTCTTCTAAAATAACCTCCTCTCAGTAAAGAAAAACCTTTATATTTGCGCGTTTAAAAAAACAGAAAAAGAAGTAATTCAAATGGAATTAACGAAAGAAAGAAAGACGGAAATTATTAAAAATTTCGGTGGATCAGAAAAAAATACGGGGTCTGCTGAAGCCCAGGTTGCCATGCTTACGGAGCGAATAAATCATATCTCCGGCCATCTTGAAGGTCAAAAAAAGGACTTCAACTCATCGCGATCCCTTTTAAAGCTGGTAGGCCAGCGAAAACGCCTGTTAAAGTATTTACAGGAAACCAATTTAACTTCCTACAGGAAGTTGATAGAAAAGCTCAATCTCCGCAAATAACATTGTTCTTCATAGCCGTCAGCGAAAACTGGCGGCTTTACTATTTTTCTAACCAGTTATGAGATATGCGCAGAATATGTCGCGCTGCCTGCTGTTGATCTCACTTTACAGCGCTCTCAAAACACACCCTTAATAATTACAACATGAGTAAAATTGCAATTAGCAAGACCTTTGATGCAGGTGATGGCAAACCAATTACTATTGAAACCGGTAAGTTAGCCACCCAGGCTGATGGAGCAGCCTTGGTACGTCAGGGCAATTGCATGATCCTGGCCACAGTAGTTGCCAGGGAAGAAGTGAAGGAGGGACAGGATTTTTTTCCGCTTTCAGTTGATTACCAGGAAAAATTCGCCTCTGCAGGGAGAATTCCTGGTGGATTCTTTCGCCGTGAAGCCCGCTTGTCAGATTATGAAATATTAATCAGCCGTTTGGTTGACCGCGCTTTAAGACCCTTATTTCCAGAGGATTACCTATGTGATACTCAAGTTATTATTTCGATGATATCTGCAGATCAAACGATCATGCCTGATTCATTAGTAGCATTGGCAGCTTCAGCAGCTTTAACCGTTTCCAATATTC
>JBDSEW010000152.1:0-8955 GCA_039919825.1 Chitinophagales bacterium
GTATAGTCAGCACTATTTTTCTGATCCAGGTAAATTGTATAGTACGTGCCTCTGCCTGAACCGGCCGCCCCGCCTGACCAGGCCTGCGAAGTAGCCTTTACCAGTGGCAACTGATCCTGCTGATCACATGTCTTCTCAGCGGAAAGGAAAATCAAAAGGAACAAAGTATATTTCATGAACAACATTTTTTTAGCAGCAACAATAGCAAATCTAATGCAGTATTTTATAAACGAGCTCTTTCATCAGCGCGCCATCTTCGCTTCCTGTATCATTAACCCCTTTTGAACGAAGATCATACTCCTGTAAAAGACCAATTACCTGTTCTGTTTTTTTCGCCGGATAGTTTCTTGCTGCAGCTTTATATTCATTGATGATAACCGGGAAAGCCCTGATGCCCAAAACCGCTGCGATTTCACCGTCGGTTTTCGGTTTTGCCTGGTGCAGCAAATAGATTTTTGAAAAGTACCCAAAGAGGGAACCAATAGTAACAACCAACGGGCTTGACTTAGGATTGGCTTTAAAATAACCAATGATCCGGTTGGCTTTTAAAACATCCTTTAACCCAATTGCTTTGTTCAGTTCAAAAGTGTTGTATTCCTTACTGATACCAATGTTATCTTCAATATCATCAATCGAAATCTCCTTACCAGGTTTCACATTAAGAATTAGTTTTTCGAGCTCATTCACCACCCTGGATAATTCATTGCCGACATATTCAACCAGTAATTCTGCCGCCTGTTCGTGAATGGTGAGGTTACGTTCCTTCAGGTATTCATGAATCCAGTCAGGCACCTGGTTGTCGTACAATTTCTTTGTCGTCATTACCACACCTGTTGACTGAATGGCCTTCGCAACCTTCGTTCTTTTATCAAAGTTGTCGTAACGGTGGCACAGTACAAGCACCGTAGTCTTTACAGGTTTTTCTGCGTACAGCAACAGTTCATCCCACTTCTTAAGCATTTGCGCTTCCTTCACTATCAGCACCTGGTAATTCGACAACATCGGGTAATTCATTGCCCGCTGCCGTATCTCATTTATTGTTGTGTCTTTCCCATATAAAATAGTCTGGTTGAAACTTCGCTCCGATTCAGGAAGTAAATTATTTTCAATGTAATCACTTACCAGATCAATAAAATAAGGTTCCTCTCCCTCCAGCAGATAGATGGGGTGATAAATTTTATTTTTCAGATCGCGGAGGATAAGGTCAAAAGTTGCGGTCATGGGTGAGGGGTCAGGTATCAGGTATGAGGTATTAGGTGTCGGCTATTAAAATCTCAGGTGCTTTACGGTATCGCCATTATTAATGAGTTGCTTGAGAGAATCAATTCCAATTTTCAAATGCAACTCGGCAAAGTCTTCCGTTACTTTTTTATCACTTTCTTCAGTTTTTACTCCTTCAGGAATCATAGGCTGATCAGAAACCAATAACAATGCTCCGGCAGGAATTTTATTTTTAAATGCGGTTACGAAAATAGTGGCTGTTTCCATATCAATGGCCATGCAGCGCAGTTGCTGTAAATATTTCTTGAAGGGTTCATCATACTCCCAAACTCTCCTATTAGTAGTGTAAACAGTACCTGTCCAGTAATCCCGTTGATAATCGCGTATAGTAGTTGAGATCGCCTTTTGCAAAGCAAATGCAGGAAGCGCAGGCACTTCAGCAGGAAAATAGTCATTGGAAGTTCCCTCACCCCTTATAGCAGCAATCGGGAGTATCAGGTCTCCAATTTCATTCTTCTTTTTTAATCCACCACATTTTCCAAGAAACAATACTGCCTGTGGTTCAATAGCAGAAAGCAAATCGATGATGGTTGCAGCATTGGCGCTTCCCATTCCGAAATTGATGATGGTAATTCCGTTCGCCGTCGCATTGAGCATTGTTCTGTCACGTCCTTTTATCTTCACATTATTCCACGCAGCAAAGAGCTCTACGTACCTGCTGAAATTAACAACGATGATATACTTTTTAAAATCATCCAAAGCAAGACCTGTATAACGCGGCAGCCAGTTGTCAACGATTTCTTTTTTCGTTTTCATAAAATCAAAAATACAGTAATTTGTTGCTGTTCCAAAGCTTGTTCAAGTTGACGGATTACTTCGCATCCGGGAATCAGGAACAAAGAATAACGGGCATCAGCGCTTTTGATAATTAGGGTGTGTGAAAAATTGCACTTAATCCATCAGTGTTTACCTTGGTACTTTCTTTTTTAGTGCGAAGACGCTAAGTCGCTAAGAAAATCACAAAGGATCACCTGCTGTTTTTTTGGCGCCTTCGCTTATATTATTTTTTAGATGGGAAATGCAATTTGTCATCCCCCCGATAATTACCTTTGCTTCAATATGCTGCGCATCGTTTTTCCAAAATACGAATTCATTACAAGGAATGAAGGGGATCAATTGCAGATATTTGATGGGATCCGAAAAAAATATGTGTCATTAACGCCTGAAGAATGGGTGCGGCAGCATTGGCTGAAGTTTTTGATTGAAGAGAAAAAATATCCTCGCTCACTGATTGCGGTGGAAATGTCGCTGAAACTGAATAAGCTTTCAAAAAGAAGCGACATTGTAGTTTACGGACGTAACGGTGCGCCGCAATTAATTGTGGAATGCAAAGCAGGAGATGTGAAGCTGACACAAAAAGTATTTGATCAAATAGCCCGCTATAATCTTACACTGAAGGTGAAATACCTGGTAGTTTCTAACGGGAACAAAAGTTTTTGTTGCTGGATAGACGCAGAGAAAGGAAGTTATCACTTTATGGAAGAGCTGCCGGTGGTAGCTGATTTTCTTTAACTGCAACGTTCCATGAATTAATTGCGCGCAGTTATTTCAAACTAAAATGAAATCCAACATCACTAAAAACTTTACATCATCCACATTAAAAGTAATCGCCTGGAACTGCAACATGGCTTTCCGGAAGAAAGCTGCCAGGATACTGGAGCATGTGCCGGATATTCTGATAGTGCCGGAATGTGAACATCCGGAAAAATTACTGCTCAAGGAGTTCACCGTCATGCCATCTGATTATTTTTGGTTTGGCAACAATCAGCACAAAGGGCTTGGGGTATTTGCCTTTTCAGGTTACCGTTTGAAGCTCCATGACAACCATCAACCGGAATTCAAAATAATATTACCGATTACTGTAAGCGGCGGTAAAACAGACTTTAACCTGTTGGCGGTATGGGCAAACAATCCTGCAGACCCCAAATACCAATATATTGGGCAGGTATGGAAAGCACTTCATCATTACACGGACTTATTAAAAGAGGAAAAGGTAATTCTTGCAGGTGATTTTAACAGCAACACTTTTTGGGACAAACCAAAACGCAAATGGAACCATACTGATGTTGTTGCACTGTTAAACATGCGCAATATCCATAGCACCTATCACCGGTTTTTCAACAGGAACCAGGGACGGGAAAGGCATCCAACTCATTTTTTGTACCGCCATAAGGATAAGCCTTATCACCTTGATTATTGCTTTGCATCTGCTCACTTTGCCAACCGGCTGCTCAATGTTACAGTTGGTTCCCATCATAAGTGGAAAAAGTATAGTGATCATACTCCGCTAATTTCGACTTTTTCGATCTGACTTCGCTCGCTTTCTATATCAGAGGTAAAAGCAGATCGCTTATCTTACACACATAAATCATTGTATGAAAAAAGTTATTATAGTTGGTGCGTCATCCGGAATTGGACGTGAGCTGGCTATATTGTATGCAAAGAAAAAATGTATCGTTGGAGTTACAGGAAGGAGAAGGGAATTGCTCAATGAATTGAAAGATCAATATCCTGAACACATCATTCCGTCCTCATTTGACAATACAAAAGACGATGTAGAATACCACCTTCAACAATTAATTGCGAAGTTAGGCGGTCTTGATTTGCTGATACTGAGTTCAGGTAAAGGAGAATTAAATGCCCCCCTTGAATGGCATGTTGAACAGGAAACGATTGAATTGAATGTAATGGCATGGACGCAGCTTGCTGATTTCACCTTCAATTATTTCAAAGGGCAAAAGCACGGTCATTTTGCAGCCATTACTTCTATTGCTTCCATTCGCGGAGAAGGACGAGCGCCTGCATACAATGCAAGCAAATCTTTCCAGACAAATTATTTAGAAGGACTGAGGAAGATGGCTGTATTTCTGAAACTAAAAATCACGGTTACGGATATTCAACCAGGATTTGTAAAAACAGAAATGGCAAAAGGAAAAGGACGATTCTGGGAAGCTCCAGCAGTGAAAGCTGCGAGACAAATCTTCTATGCCATTGAAAGAAAGAAAAACAAAGTTTATGTCACCAAAAGATGGTGGATGGTGGCGTTGATTTTAAAGATGATGCCGGGATGGATTTATAACAGGATTTGATGGAACTAAGCATGATTTCAGATATAAGACGCAATACAAAAGAATAAGGTTACTGTATACCTACCCTGAGAAAAGCTTCTACAAAGACATAAAGAAATAAGGTGAAAGTAATTTAAAACTATGGGTCTTCGTGCCTTAGTGGCATAAATCAGATTATTCAGAACAACAAATTACAAGGGTACTGACCAGTAAAGACATCTGCCAAAAAACCTCCGGATCACTTATGCATCCGGAGGTTTTTGATTACTGCAATTACTAACCAATTTTACATATTCATCATGTGATGATGTTCCATCTTGGTAGAGTCACCGGCAGCCATTTTGCGTTCCATGGTTTGGAATTGAAATGGTTTGATATCCCAGACCGTTAATTGCTTATCCCCTTCTTTGGCTTTGTAAATCGTGTTCACCGCCACATTCGTAAACACATTCTTTTCTCCGGTAACAGGCCAGGTAACTTCAATTTCATCAATTACTGCAGCCTTACCAACTCCTGCCTGCAACCGGATGGGATTACCACCGAAGCTGGCACCTTTACTTACTGTCAGGTAAGTAGAACGTATGGTTCCTCCATCATTAAAGGTAAGTTTCACCCGTGCTCCTATGGCCGCCTTGTTGCTTTTCACACCTTCAAATTTAATATTGACCCAGTTGTTGTTGAATCCGGGATTTTCATACAGTGCATTTTCGTACACATCACCATAGTAGAATCCGCCAAAGTCAGCGTACACATCCTGGTCACCATCCATGTCAAAATCACAGAAAGCAATGGCATGTCCTTTTTGCAATTGGCCGAAACCACCGGAGATCGTGCAGTCTTCAAAATATTTTCCTTCATGATTGTGGAACATCCTGTTAGGGAAAATCGCTTTGTAGTCGGGTGCTCCAATTCCAAGGTAGAAATCAAGCCAGCCATCATTATCAAGGTCGCCGAAGTTACATCCCATCGTAAATGTTTCGTATTGGATATGCGCCTCCCTGGCTACATTGGTAAAAGTTCCGTTTTTGTTGTTTACGTAAAGGCATGGAAACAATGTAGAATCCATCGGTAACCCCATAAATTCACGACAACTGTTGATGGTATAACCAGGCTGGTAAGCTGAAACATAAAGGTCATCAAAACCATCATTGTTGTAATCAAACCACCAGCAGGGGAAATTGGAGGGTGTTCCGGTACAACCTGATTCCTTAGTTACATCCGTAAAATGCACTTTACCATTTTTCAATCCATCATTACGGTACAATCGAGCCGGCTTTTGAAAACTTGAGGCATACAGATCCGGAAATCCATCGTTGTTATAATCTCCCCATGAAGCTCCTTTAATGTAAAGTTTGAAATCAATGCCAGATTCATCAGAGACATCTGTGAATGTTTCATCCCCATTGTTCAAATACAAGTTGCTCTGATATCCCATTTCATGGCCGAGAAATAAATCCACATCGCCATCTTTGTCTATATCAGCCCATTCTGCTGTTTGAGTAGGATTATAATTCATGAGGCCGGCTTTGATAGTTACATCACTGAAAGTGCCATCTCCATTGTTGCGCATGAGTGAAGGAGGCAAATGACCTGCTTCATATTTCCAGCCTCCGCGGGGAATGAAGAAATCCATGTTGCCATCATTGTTATAATCCATGTGAACAATGTTTAATCCTTCCATCTGACCGTTTAACTTCGCCCGTTCCGTGAAGTCAGTAAAACTTCCATCACCATTGTTGTGGTAGTACTTTACATTGTCGTCAAGAACGGCACTCGAAGAAATAATGTCGATGTATCCATCATTGTCAAAGTCATCCGCACATACACCGCCAGCCCAACCGGTATTTTCTATTCCGAGATCCATTGCGACTTCATTAAAGCGCGGACAATTCCATTCATTTTTATACACGGCCGGATCAATGATCAGTTTTGAAGGAACTTCAGGGGGAACTGACCCATTCGCCTGGCAGGCAATATTCAATAACCAAACTGACAGGTAGTCCTTTGGTTTTTTCTCAATGATCTTAAGATACCTGCGTATAGCTTCTTCTACAGGTTGCCTGGTAACATGCACACCTGTTCCGGCGATAGGGAATGCACAGGAAGCATCATTGCGATTTGAAATACAGTTTTGTTGCTCACCAAGGCGGAGATATGATATTGCCAGAAAACTCTCCAGAGAATCCAGCTTCGACCAACCCTTTTCATTCGCCTTGGAATGCGCAGGATTGCTCATGTAAGCCGGATCATTTTCCAGGACAAGCAGATAGTCAATAGCTTTTTGTGTGGTACCATTAAAAATATGCTGTAATCCGATGTTGAATTGAAGCTGCTGATTCGTTGGATCTTTTTCCAGTCTTTTTTCCAGAATTGGAATCATCTCATTATTTCTGCCGTAAAGTGTAAAAGGATCGGACTCCCGCACTATTTCCTGGTAAATCTCAGGCATGGTGGTGCTTTCAATTTTCAGGTTTGCATAAGCCGATTTAGCCTTGGTTTTCATTTTAAAAAAAATAAAACTGCCCAGCAGCACGATAGCTACTGCGGAAACAAGGATCAGTATTCTACCCTTTTTCATGTGTGGTTGATTTGATTGTTTGATTTGGGTGCAAATATAACAGAGGTTTTGGAGTGTGCCGATAGTTAACTTTCAATTTACCTTAATTGAATTCAAATGTTTGTTAAGGAAAGCCTAACCATTCGCATTTTGTCTCTACTGGTTATATATAACTTTTGCTTTAAAAAAGTTCCTATGGGTGAAGCATACCACTTCGTCTTTTCACAGGGGATTATTCTATTGCGACTGTAGAAGTGGCGGATGAAAGCAAATCACGACCCTTCTGATCTGCAGGACCTTCGAAGATACGTACCCCTACCCGTGAGGCTCAAGGCTTGTATGAGCAATTTGGCTATCAGCCTTTGGTAGATGGAGAAGTTCGATCCCACACTGTAATTTTCGGCTGATTTTTCCGGTAAAAAAGATTAAACGGTCGTAATGACTGCTACTGTTTATAAAAGATAGAAACCAACAAAAAGAGGTGCTTCAATATCAGGACCTCAAAAGAATTTTGCAAAAGCGGGAAGGTTTTCAACAGTATCATCTATCAGCGGGTTTTCCGGCTGTGTTTTTTTTCCATTCAGGATAAAAACGGTTTTCATTCCGGCGTTCTTTCCAAACTCCATGTCACTCATGGAATCACCTACCATAATTGATTTGGAAAAATCTATCTCGGGGAAGTCTCTTTTCGATTGCGATGCCATTCCGATATTGGGCTTTCTGAATTCTGAATTCTCTGATTTCAGGTGCGGCGCATAATAAATACCATCGATTTTTCCGCCGGCATCTTTTATTGAATTGATGATAGTGTCATGTATTAATTCAACAGCTTCTTTCGTCATCAACCCCTTTCCAATTCCCTGTTGATTGGTGATGATGATGATTCTTCCAAATACGGAGCATAATTTTTTTATTGATTCAATTACCCGTGGTAACCATTCAAACTGTTCCATGCTGCGCACGTAGCCGTCATCAATTTTTTTATTGATCACGCCATCACGGTCGAGGAAAAGGGTCCAGGATTTATCGATGTGTAAATTGTTCCAGTTCATTTTTTGCCCTTTCATAATCTTCAGGAATTCCTATGTCGATAAAATAATCGTCAAACACTACGCCTTGAAAAGGAATGGTGGCATAATATTTTTCCATCACTTCTTTTTCAAAAGAAAACTTTTCAGGGAGTTGGAGCTGGTCGAAAAGTGTTCTGTTTAAAAGATAAATCCCGCCGTTGATGTTCCCGGTTGAATAAAATTTCTTTTCTTCAAATGAATTCACTCTGCCGGCGCCATCTGTCACTACCACACCATAGCGATCAAAATTGGTCATGCTTTTCAATGCCAGTGAAAGCAATGATGTTTGCTGACTATGCTCGTGGTAAAATAGTGCAAGATCAATTGCAAAAAATGTATCTCCGTTAAAAACAAATAACTCTTCTTCTTCACAGCTTTGCACGGCGTTCAGGATGGCGCCACCTGTTCCAAGCGGAGTTTCTTCCACTACATAACTCAGGTTGATTGACCGGTACGATGATCCAAAATATTCCTGAATAGTTTCCCATTTATAGCCTACAGACAGGATGCAGGTATTGATGCCCTGGAGAATTAAGAAGTCGAGGAGATGCTGCAAAAATGGTTTCCCATTGATATCAGCCATGGGTTTGGGATGATCCTTCACCACCGATTGCAATCGGGTACCAAAGCCACCGGCGAGTATGATTGCGGTTCTTATCATATTACAAAATTGATTTCAGTTTTTGAGGGTCCTGGCGCAAATCAAAAATGGCAACGATGTAGATGATGTTGCCATCAATTTTGTAAAAAATCCCATGATAAGGATTCAGGGAACATTTTCTAACAGTCCTTTTTTCATCATGGAAAGGGAAGTGATGTGGATGTGTTTTAATCCGTTCAAGGCGGGCACTCAGGCGATTTGCAAATCCAAAAACAACTTCATTACTCCAACTTTCTGATAAGTAACTTAAAATATCTTTCAAATTATCATCTGCAAAACGGGAATATCTTATTTCGAAAACCATTGTGAGTGCTTCTT
>JBDSEW010000189.1:0-21876 GCA_039919825.1 Chitinophagales bacterium
GAATTTATTTTCCTAAGGATCCTGCGGGCGGCATCTCTGCCAAATTGGGAGATCCCGAAATAAATTCGGGATGACAGCTATGATTTTACTTTATTTCAAACTCTCAATGCAACAATTGGTTATGCACGCGTAATAAAGTATGCGTTAAAGTGGTGGCACGAAAGTTACCTGGCGCCTTTGCGCTCCACTATTTTTCTTCCTACACTCATTTCCACGTCCAGGTCCCAGTTGGCCCGCAGGGTAATTTCATCCGTATAGTTAAAGATCTTCTCGGGTTGCAGGTGCTTCCAATAGTTGCCGGTATCCCACCTGTTGT
The DNA here is from genome assembly GCA_039919825.1 of Chitinophagales bacterium. Lineage (GTDB taxonomy): Bacteria > Bacteroidota > Bacteroidia > Chitinophagales > UBA10324 > JACCZZ01. The sequence continues at coordinate 317 of JBDSEW010000189.1, forward strand.
TGTTATTCAGGTCTTCAATTACTTTCAATGAATAGTTTCCGGGGCGCAGTGACAAAAATTTTAAATCATTTAAACCGGGTTTTAATTTACTCCGGGCAATCACCTCATTCGAGCTGCTTCGCAATTCATAAAAATAGTTTTTAAGAGAATCTGTCGTCACTTTCAGGAAGAGGTTTCCTGTTGCAGATTTTTCAAATGTGACAAATGAAATCGAAGTGCTGTCGTTGAACCTGCCATATACATCCTTAAATGAAGAATCCGGAATAACGAGCGAATAACTTCTTTTCTCTTCAAAAGGAAATGAAATCTCCGCACGTTTCCGCTGTGTGGCAGTATCGGCAACCAGCTTCCAGGAAACTTCTGTCGTGGTGCCGGTAGAATCATTGGTAAGTAACAATCTTCTATTCTCGTTCTCAGAAATCACCGGCGTATAAAATTCGAGCAGGAAAGGCCTGTCAGGTTCCTGCTGCTGTGTGCTTCTTCCCTTTCTCAAAGCAGATGTAAGGAGAAATTTCGGCAGCAGGACTTTATCTTTTTCATTCACCACTTTCATGCGTACGGCTACAGTATCAGAAAAAGAACCGTCAGTTACCTCAAGAAGAATACTGTCAGTAGTTACATCATTTAGAAAAAAGAATGCGGTATCCTTTCCTGTATTAAACAGTACAATACCTTCCCGGATAGTGTCATTCATTGGTTTCACCTCCAGATGATCTGCTTGCTTTGCCAGGGAAATCATGATACGTCCCGGCAGCGATGAATAAGTACTCAGCACTTTCTGATTTTCAGCCACCGCTTTAAACAATTGCAGGAAATAAAAACCGGTGCTGTCGTTTATTACAATATTAGAATCAATAAATGCAATTTCTTCACCGGGCCCGTACATAAGATCAGCATCCTGATCACGCAATGCAAGCAATTTATAGGTGCCTTCCTTCAGGTGGGTGATTTCAAACTGGCCTGCTTTATCTGTATGCGCATAATAGGTTGGCCGCTCCTTGGCAATCACAGAATCGGTGTGTGTATCGTAGAGCATTGCGAGCACATTTTCTTTCAGTAAGCCATCCAATGCTCCTTTTACAATGCCCTGGATCCTCATCGAATCGATATAATCACCGGTAGAAAAAACATACTGATAGTTCACCATCACATTTCCTTCTGTGATATCCTTTACTGCATTTCCAAAATTCACCGTGTAGGTTGTTTTTGGTTTCAATGTATCATTCAGCGTGATGGTGAGTGTTTTTCCATGCACGCGATACTGCGGCCTTTCATTCAATGCTGGAGAAAAAAATACCTGTGAAGCGAAATCTCCTACTTGTATGAATTCATCAAAAACAATGTTGATCCTTTGCGCGTCAAAATGTATGGAAAGGTTTTCAGGATTGCTGCGGATGGGCAAGGGAGGAACAAGATCCTTTTCTCCACCCGTGGGCGCTATCTGGCTGGCGCAGGAGTTCAGGAGTATTGCAATGATCGTATAGGAAAGAAGTTGCTTCAGCATGTTAATTGAACGGTAAAAATAAGGTTGTAGGGTGATAAAGAAGAAAAGCAATTTTGTTATGGGCTAATCGCAATAACAGGCAAAGAAATTTTTTACTTAAAGAGCTAAGCTTTGTTGTTCAATATCCCGGCAATACTAAGGGCAATAAAAAAACCAACATAACGTATTACAGTAAATATTATAGTCATGAGAAAACTAACCTTCATTTTATCCGCTATTGCTGCCACGCTATGGATGAGTTGCGCTGAACAAACTATTGAAAAAAACGAAACAGTAAATCCCATTTTGAGCGACATTAGTTTCATCAGCAAATTCGGTTATGCGCCGGATGAGAAAACAAATGATAACCTGCGCATACAAACGCACCTGGAATATGTCGAAAATCTTTTAAGGCAAAAAGAAGTGGCCGGCTTATCACCCGAGCTTCAGCTGAAAAGAAATCAACTGCTCGATCTCCTGCACAACTACTGGGTAGCCGGCGTTTTCCCCCGCAACTATGATTACAGTCACCGCCAGCCCTGCTTCATTGATAAGGATAATAGGATTTGTGCAGTGGGTTACCTGGTGGAACAAACTGCCGGCCGACAATTTGCAGAAGCAATCAACAGCCGACACCAATACAATGAAATTAAAGATATGAATGATAAGAGGGTTGAACATTGGATAGCAGGCAGCGGACTTTCAAAAGAAGAATTTGCGATGATACAACCTACTTACCAACCCTACAGCTTCATTGAACCTGCGTATGGAATCAGTACCGCAATTTTGAGCGGATTGAATGTTTCCCTGAGTACGATCAATGGCATTCAAATCGCAAATGAGTCAAGTAATAAAGTGGTGCCTGTTGTTGGCATTATTTCCGGTTCAGGCCAGCTTATAACCGGACTTGCCAAGTTCAATACCGATGACGATTCAGGTTTTGGTAGCGACATCAACGAAAGTGAAAATGCAATCTCCATGGTTAACATTGGCATTGGTACTACCACCATGATCTTAAGCACATGGAATTTAATCGCCGGTAAAAAATCCAAAGAACAATTGACGAGCTGGAATATCTATGGTGTGCCAACCGGGAATAAAAGTTTGGGTATGGGCTTCAGTCTTTCCCGAAGATTTTAAAATCAAACAAACTTCCATAAAAAAAGAGACTGTCTCAAAAGTCTTGAAGTCATCCTGAACTTGTTTTCCGAAGGATCCTGTGGGCAGGATCTATTCCCCAAAGAGAGCAGATGCCGAAATAAATTCGGCATGACGGCTTCTCCGGTCCGGCACGACGTTTCCTCCGGACCTTTTGAGACAGCTTCTTTTCATTTAATGCACTGATTATTATTTATTGCCTGATCAATTTTCCAACAGCAGCATTTCCATGTTCATCTGTTGCCCGCACGAAATACAAGCCGCTTTTCCAGCTATGTGTGTCGAGTGTAAATGAACTGGTTGCATCCGCGATTTTCTCTTCCATCAATTTTCCGGCTAAATCGAAAACATGAATCGTTACTTCTCCATTCATGCCGGCAAAACTAATTTGTGAAGCCGCAGCAGTTGGATTGGGTGCGAAGTTTAATGCCGGAGAAATGTTGCTCTCCACTCCTGAAGTTAATGGGAGTTCGCCATTTTTTGGAGGCAGAATATTCACCGTATAATCTTCTACTTCTCCCAAACTGAATATTTCACAGGGTGTTTGAGGACTGCTTTTCTTCAGGGAAACACGCATCCTCGTTGGCCCGGTCACTGCATTCGCGGGAACTGTAACATTGTGCGATTCCCAGCCGATCTGTTGCGATTTGTAAGCCACCACCTTTTCTCCCGTATCATCGAAATCGTTATCGTGGTTAAAGTCTATCCATACACGCCATACTTCATAAGCACCAAATGGATTTATTTCGGCACTCAGGGTCATGCTATAGGTACTACCCTTCACAAGGTCAACACTGAGATTGGTGTAATTTCCATATCCTCCATCGCTGGAAGTGCTGTTGAGGAGTGAACCAATATACACCAGGTCGATCCATTCTTTGGAAGCATCGAGACCTTTCGACACACAATATCCAGCTCCAAGAGTGGTAAATTGTTGTGTGTTCGAATAGCCGGTAGGTCCGCTGTTACAAATTGCTTCTACGCGAAAATTATACGTAGTACCGATTGAAAGATCAGTTAGTACAGTACTTGTAAGATTGGTAGAAATCTGTAACCAGGTAAGGGAAGAACTCGGTTTGTATTGAACATGGTACAAGTAAGCATTAGGAACGGGAGTCCAGTTAATAGTTGCTGATTCTTCTCCAACGGATGTTGCTGTTATCCCGGTAGGCACCGTACAAGGACTGCCACCAGTATTATCCAGTATATGTACCAAAAAAGTATTGGCATTTCCCACTACAAAAATACTTCCATCACTGGCAATAGCTATTCCTACACCGGTATTGTAATCGTTGAGAGTATCGGTTTTATAAGCCCATTCTTCTACTCCTGCTGAAGTATATTTCACCGTCACCATTTGCTGGTCACCTAAGTTAGATCCTCCTGGATATGGGCCGCCAATACCTGTTACAAAAATGTCTCCGTCACTGTCAATGGCAGTAAACCTTGGAACTTCATCATTGTTTGTATGCTGGTCATATCTTTTCTCCCACAACTTCGCGCCGCCTAATTTTATTTTAAAAGTGATCCAGTCAACATAGAGACTTCCTCCCGGGTATTTGTTTCCGTATCCGGTAATAACCATGGTGTTATCAGGTGCAAGATCAATTCTTGCCGAAATCTCACTTCCTCCAAAATCATAATTCTTCTGATACAACAATACGCCTGAAGCATTGTATTTATTCACGCGCATATCTCCTACAGAATTTACAGAAACCCAGGTAAGAAAATAGGAGTTGCCTTTATTGTCAAAGGCAACATCAATACCTGATACTCCCGTCTGAATGTCACTCCACAAACTCGTTCCTGTAGTATCAAGCATCCAGTTAGTGGAATTAGCACTCGGATAGGAAGTTACACCAGTAACACCAATACGGTTTCCTTTCACTTCCATGTTGGTCACAAAATGAAACTGGGTGGGTGATATAAAGGTCTTGGTGCTTACCCATAAAATATTTCCTGCAGGAGAAACTTTAACCACAGTAAAACCATCATCGGGATAGCCGTCAACGCCGCCTGCAGTACCTATATAAATGTTTCCCTGTGCATCCATATAGCTATTGATTTTGGTATAATAGGTACTCTGCTGTGAACTGCTGAAGTAACTGTAATCACCATCAATATTCTTTTTGTAAATCAGGTTTCCGTTTGGATCATACTTAAGGATGATCAGCGAATTCGCAGGATTACCCTCTGTTGGTGAAGTGTACCGGTAGCCAACTACAATGGGATTACCCTGCGGATCAATAAATATTTTGGTAGGGAATTCATAATTGAACTGGAGCGTAGTAAAGGAGTGCACCTGCCATTTGAAATTTCCGAACTTGTCATGCTTTTCAAAATAAATGTCGCCGGTAGCTGTAGTGGTGTACACGTTGTCCTGGGCATCACGTGCAACAGCAGTCCCCGTATTGGACAATAGATTTTTAGCAGTACTTGTCCAGTCAACGGAGAAGTCTGCAAAGGTGTTAAGAGTGGTTACAAGAAAGACCACTGCCAAAAGGAATTGTTTTTTCATTGGATGTAATTTTTTTGGATGATGAATGATATGTGGTGATAGAAAACAGGGAGTGGGGAACTCTTCCCATAATTCTTCTCTCACCAAAACTATTCCATTACCAATGTTACTGCCGAATTTTTCTGATTGAACAGGGAAAAGCGGGTACTGAAGGATTCTTTTTCGTAATTAAGTATTAGAAGTTATCTAAAAATAGCAGGTAGTTGCGGCTGAGAGTGAGCGGCTCCCCTCTCCTTTGGCGAGGCGCTGGGGGTGAGGCTATAAAAGCGAGGAAGCAATCAGGAATTCACTTAATAAGATTTATTCTGATTCACAGGAGCTTCTTAGAAGTTTATCTCAAAATAATTGGGTCATCCTGTCCCGGCTCATCCGAGATCAGGATCTTAAACATAGACAGATGCTAAATAAATTCAGCATTACGCCTTCACAACCAGTGTTGATCACTTTCAAGTTTTAAAACCGGTTTATTCTTACAATATTTGATTTCACAACACCTGCTCTACAGCTATGTTTATCGGTCACTTCGGAGTTGGAATGGCAGCAAAGAAATATGCTCCCGGGATTTCTTTGGGCACCCTTTTTATCGCCGCACAGTTTTTAGATCTTTTGTGGCCCACCTTACTTCTGTTAAATGTTGAACATGTTATAATACGGCCTTACAACAGTTTGCAGCCACTGGACTTTATCGATTATCCGATATCACACAGTTTAGTAATGGTGCTTCTTTGGTCGTTGCTTTTTGGAATTGGGTACTGGCTTTTCAAAAAAAACAGGAAGGCCGCGATTGTACTTGCATTGTGTGTAATTAGTCATTGGATACTTGATCTGGTTGTACATTTTCCGGATCTCCCCTTATATCCGGGTCATTCTCCAAAATTCGGTTTCGGGCTCTGGAATTCACCTGTAACTACAGCGATAGTAGAAGGAGCGATATTTATCACGGGTATTGTTTTTTATCTTCAGCAGACAACTGCAAAAAATGTTGGTGGTACTATTTTATTTTGGATGCTGATCACTTTATTAGCAGGAGCTCATGCAGCCAATTTGTTTGGCCCTGTTCCCACCAGCATCAGTGCGATAGCGTGGGGTGCGCAATTGCAGTGGGTATTTGTCATGCTTGCTTTTTGGGTAGATCATAATAGATGGCTCCGGGATAAAGAAAGAATATGATATGAGCGAATATTCTTCGACAATGAGCTTTGAATGTCAGATTAAATTTAACGGAGTTGCTCCTCCCCAAAGCGGGGAATTTTTCATGAAAGCGCTCTAAAATAACCTTTTGGGCTCCTCCTGATAATTTCTGGCCCAATTTTTTCTAATCCTCGAGTTCAAACCAAAAAGAAAAATCATGAAAAAGAAACTCTTAATAGTTATGATCTCTATGGCAGCATTAGGTGGAAGTGCCTTTGCTCAATCAAAACCGGTGATGGAAGTAAAGGATAATCCAGGCTGGCATAAAATTGCCGAAACAGTTGTCAATCTTAAAAGTGATCAGGATGAACTGGTAGTTCTTGGTGCAGATCATTACAAAGCCCTCAAGTTGAAAGCTACGGATTCAGACATCGAAATAACCGATGTAAGAGTGATGTATGAAAATGAAACGGTACAGGACATCGAAGTGCGCAAATTCCTTAAAGAAGGTGAAGAAACCCGCGAGATTGATCTGGACGGTAAAGAGCGCGCAATAAAAAAGATTCGCCTTACCTATAAGACGGTTCCAAACGCCAACCAGGATAAAGCCCATCTTGAAATCTGGGGATTGAAATAGTCCGGAACAACATTAGCTTAATTAAAAAGCCCTTGCTATCGCAGGGGCTTTTTTAGCTTCGCGCACAATTAGAGCAGAGATTTTATACCTGATCATTTTACTCCACATTATCTTTTTGTACCAAAACATCAGCACCTGTTTTCATTTGAAGAAAATAAATTCCTGCAGTTATTCCCTTAGCAGTTAACTGAACCTGGTGAAACCCCGAAGAAAATTTCCCTTCCGCCACTGCCTGAACTTTTCTTTCCTGCGCATCAAAAAGTGACACGGTGATAAAAGAATTTTCAGAAAGGAAAAGAGTTATGGTGGAAACATCTTTAAATGGATTTGGATAAACACTGATGCTCAAGTTATCATTGCCATCCACCACATTAACAGTTTCCTTCAGCGGTTGTATTGTAAAATTTTTAATGAGCGAAAACTTGCCATAGACTTTTGGATCTTTCACACATTTGGTCTTCACTTTCCATTCATAGGTAGTTGAGGGTGCAAGGTCCTTCAGTGTTTTGGAATTTGAATTTGCATTCACCTTTAACCAGCTTCCTCCTGAAACGCGGTATTTTACCTGGAAGTTAACCGCACTATCTTCCGCCGGCCATTTTATTTTTGCAGAAGTGGCGGTAATGTTTGTTGTGGAAAGGGAAACCGGTTTAGAACATTCCATTGTAAATTTTGCAACATTTCACTTCGGTTAACGGCTGGATTAGTACTCACCACTCTTACAAGATATTTATCACCGGCTGCTATGCCTGCCGGAACAATTGCAGTTATATTTCCTGAGGCATTTGCTGCAGGACTCTCAATGTTAGTAGGTGAAGAAAAGCATCCATAGGTGTCGGATAATTGTGCGGTAAAAATATTTCCTGTATTAAAAATTCCATTGGAAGTATAGGTAACGTACAGATGTTTCCCCGGACAAATTCTTCATCAGCCAATGCATTGGTAACAATTGAACTCGCAGCAGCAGGAAGGGTTACTTTCCAGAAGGAAGCCTTCGTGTTCTTATTGAAATATTCCACCACATAAATTACATTTTGCAGCATGCAGGCTCTGTGCAGAAAGCAGGCTGGAAATCAAAGAGCAGCATAGGCCAATAATTAACACGCATGCTGAAGAGTTCAAAAAATCTTATGACAATAATTTTTAGAAGGAAACGGTAACCACCAGTTAAGTTAAATCTTTGGGCTTTGGTCCCTGGACGATTTAAAAAAGCTTTTACATTCTTCTGCCAATGAACGAGAAATCCGTCAGCGAAGGTGATATTTCGCAAACAGTGAAAAGTGAACTGCGAACAGAATAATCCCTGAATTCAGCCAGGTACAATTTACCTGAATTCAGGGATAAGCTCCCTCCTTTACAAATTTACCTTTGAGTCGTTACATTGTCGATAGCAATCAATAATATCTATGAAAATACCTTTCTGTTTTATTGTTTTCTTATTGGTCGCAACTGCTTCCCTGTCACAAAACTGGTCAAACGCTTTTGTTCCCGCACAATATGATGTGAATGGAAAATATATAGGTGGCACGGAAGTAATGTCCTTAACACCGCACAAGGGAAAATTATATGCTGCTACTTCCTATGTCTGCGATCTCGACAACAGCACTTATGATCTTGCAGGTGGAACACCCATATTGGTGCTTGACAGCGCAAACGGACAATGGAGGCAGGATATTCTTTTTGAAGGCATCCTCCTCATTCCACCCTTAAAGGAAATTGTTTTCACCAAAGACTACCTGGGAAATGCTATACAACCCGACACGCTCCTTGTTACAGGACCCAATAACAATAAGAAGCATCTTTTCATCTATACAAAAAATGATGCAACCGGCGCCTGGATCAAAGACAGCATCACCACCTGTAATGGAAATATTGAGACGCGTTCTATCGGAACACATTACGATGCAGTTACCGGCCATCAATACATCTTTATCGGAGTTTCGGATTTCGGAATCTGGAAGGGTGAATACAATGCTTCACTTCCTTCCAGGATCCAATGGGAATCGGTTCCTGAATTTGTAATACCCTCCGAAACCAGGGTTCCTGCGATGGTTGATGTGAATGGGGAGATGTACATCGGTGTTACCGAAACAAATGCCTGGGTTTCGAGAATATTCCGAAGAGTGGATGGGCAGGTTGCAACTTACAACCAGGTTTTTGCAGACAGCGCCGCTGCCGGATTGGACATCAGGGGTTTTACTTCCGTAAAGAATTCAACAGGCACCGGCTACGATCTTTGGTTTTACTGGAATGATTATTTTAGAAGACTGCAACCTCAAAACAACGACGCCATCATTAATGAATTGAAAGTATCCACTGATCTATCACTGCAATCCGGAAGGGTTTTTTCAGGCCTTATCACCGCAGCATACAACGACCACTCCCTGTTTTGGAAAGACCCTGTAACCAATGATACGTTGATGCTGTTCGGCCTTCAGGCCATGTATGATTCTGCCTGGCTTTCATCAAACCCGCATCCGAATATTGCAGGCAGATCAACGGATGGAATGTATTATTCGAGAAAGCAGAATGGTGAATCGATTACCTATCAGCTTCATTATATCGTCAACAATACTCCGGATGTAATTGATACACTGCTGGCGACCAGGACTATTTGCATTTCACCTTTTCCGGAAGACAGCAGCAAAGTTTTGTATGCAGGCGGTTATCATACGAACCTGGTCTGGCTCAACAATACAGCCTGGGTTTACAGGGGTAGCTTTATGGACATTGCTACACCGGCAAGTCAACCACTCCAACAACTTGCCTCCTTATCTATTTTTCCAAATCCTGCTCAGCAGACTTTTACCATTCAGCTACAGGATGATGTTTCAAAATTGTTTATCAGCAACATAGCCGGAAGAATTTTTTATGACGTGAAGAATTTGAAGGATGCTGCTGTAATTGATTGCAGCAATTTTCCAGCTGGAATTTACATCGTTCATGTAACTACTGATAAGCAAGCTATTTACATTCAAAAAATGATTGTTGAGCGATGAGGATCGCTGCACAAATGCTGAGCACTAAATATTTATTCAAAAGCCACAAAATATCTCTCCTATGAAAAATATATTACCCTTTCTTCCCCTAATAATATTCCTGTCATTCACTCAAAACGTCTGTGCACAATTCAATTACATTTCACCGGTGCCCGAAAGTAAAATGCATAGCAAAGAAACCGGTATCATTCTGCGCACAGGTTCCTTTGTGAATGCGGCTTCATTGCATGCTGATCTTTTTTCAATATCCGGATCGGTGAGCGGTGAGCATATTGTGAGCGTAAAATTAGCAGCTGATAAGAAGAGCATCCTGGTTCAACCCTTCTCACTTTTCTCTGCCGGCGAATCAGTAACTGTTACAGTAAGTGATGGAATCCTGAATTCCGATGGAAGTCTTGTTGAGGGTATTAGTTTTCGGTTTGAAGTGCGCCCGGAAATTAGCGCTGAAAAAACTTCAACAGTTAACAATGCAGGACTTGAAACGGGATCTGAAGAAAATGACGATGCTATCCGGACGATCTGCGATAACCTGCCGACATTTATAATCACTTCAACAGGCGGAGCATTTTATGATCAACCGGTTTTCTACTGGAACCATGTTGCTGTACCTGCCATATCAGATTGCTGGACAGCAACCATCATTTCCAGTGAAGGAGACTCCATTTATTCGCAGTTCGATACAGACAGGGGCTTTGACTTTAAGCTCAATGATAATGGTTACATCACCTATTACAACAAGGTGGATACTTGCTTTGATATGCTGGATTCAAGTTATAGCGTTGTGAAAAAAATTTACATGGGTAATGGTTATGATGCCAACAAACATGAAATGAGGATCTATCCGGATGGATATCGGCTGATGCAATGTTATGATGAGCAAGAAGTAGATATGACTCCTTATGGCGGTGTACCAAATGCAAACGTTACCGGATTGGTGATCCAGCAAATTGACCCGGATGACAATGTATTATTTGAATGGAGATCATGGGATCATTTCCAGATTACTGATGCAGCCAATGACATTTCTTTAACCACCAACGATGTGGATTATGTGCATGGCAATTCGATGGAACTGGATTTTGACGGCAACCTGCTCATATCATCGCGCCATCTCGATGAAATCACCAAGATCGATATTTCAACAGGCAATATCATCTGGCGTATGGGTGGTGAAAACAATGAATTCACATTTATTGACAACCCGGATGGCCCCAAACCATTTTCGCATCAGCATCATTTCAGGCTGCTGTCTAATGGTCATTATACTTTGTTGGATAATGGCAACTATCAAACTGTTGAAAGATCGATTGCCAAAGAATTTGTATTGGACCAGGTGAATAAAACCGCCACACTGGTATGGAGCTATGTTCATCCGCCGATAAACGGTTATGAGGTCTATGCTTCAGGATTAGGGAGCATGCAACTCCTGCCTAACGGGAACAGGTTAATCGATTGGGGACAGATATCTCCCAATGTTGCTTTTGCAGATATTCCAAACTTTACCGAAGTAACAGCAGACGGCAATATCGTTTGGGAATTCAAATTTGCAGATAGTACTTATGTTGCTTATCGTGCACATAAATTTTCCTGGGATCGTTGCAATCTTATCAATGGTGATTCATTAAAAGCGGGAAATATCAATGCAACTTCAGTGGATTTGCATTGGAATGATCATACGAAGGTCTCCACATTCGCACTTGAATATAAAGTATGCAGCTCACCATTATGGATCAGTATTCCACTCACTACAAACTTCTATCACCTTGATGGATTACTGGCAAACACCTGCTACGATTGGAGGGTGCAATCCTTTTGTACCATGTATGATGATAGCTTTTATACCCAGTCCCAACAATTCACTACGTCCTATCCGCTATCTGCGTTTGAACCCGGAAATGAACAGACTCAATTTACCTTATATCCAAATCCGGCCTCAAATGAAACAGTGGTAGACTTTTTCAGTGGAGTGAATGCTCCGGCAGAGATTACTGTATATGATTTAAGAGGTGCTGTTATACTTCACCAGGTGTTATCAGCTCAAAAAGGTACTAACCTATTGAAGATCGAGGTAGAATTTCTAAGTTCGGCCATGTATGCTGTTGCATTAAAATTATCCGGCGGAATACAATACCGGCATTTAGTAATACAGTAAATCAATGTTGCAAAGGAGAGAACGTTGGGCTTTAAAACACCAAACATTCATTCAGGTGCTCCAACCAATGACATAAAAAGAGGCTGTCTCAAAAGTCTTAAAGTCATCCTGAACTTGTTTCAGGATCTGTTCCCTAAAGAGAGCAGATGCCGAAATAAATTCGGCATGACGGTTCATCCGGACCTTTTGAGACAGCCTCCATTAAAAGTTTCGCAGGAAATTAATTCCTTCTTCCACCCATAAAAATCATGACATAATAAACAAGCGTTGCGAGTGAAGAAAGTGCAGCAACCACGTAAGTCATTGCAGCCCACCATAAGCCATCCCTCGCCTTTTCACTGTCTGCACCAGCCATAAATCCGCTTTTGTTGATCCAGGCAAGTCCACGACGGCTGGCATCAAATTCAACAGGAAGGGTGATAAAGCTGAAAAGGGTGGTCAAGGCAAATAACACGATGCCAACCAGTAAGAGTTGTGGAAACACACGCAATGTTAAAATACCTGCCAGCAATATCCACTGCATCCACTGGGACGAAAAGCTTACCATAGGCACCAGCTTAGAACGAAGCGTAAGCCAGGAATACGCAGTAGCATGCTGCACAGCGTGTCCGCATTCATGGGCTGCGATCATGGCAGCCATTACACTTCTGCCCTCGAATACTTCCGGGCTCAGGTTCACCGTCTTATCAGCGGGATTATAATGGTCGGTAAGACGACCAGGCGTTGATGTGATCTTCACATCATAAATGCCATTGTCGCGCAGCATTTTTTCAGCCACATCTGCCCCGCTCCAGCCATTGGGCGTTGGGTATTTACTATATTTTGACATCTTTGAACGCAATCGTGCCTGAACGAGGAAACCTACAAGAAGTAAACCTATCATGACGACAAAAAAGAGCATTTGCATAGTTAGTTAAAAGTTTGGTTGAGTGAACACAAAGATACCATAACTGGTTCAATGGATTGCAGAGAAGGACGTATGCGGGCGGATTTTATTTTTTACAGGTATTTTTGAGGCAGGCTTCCTTAAAATGCTTCCTGTTTAATGGTGGAAAACATTATTTTACTGCTTCCGGCAACACAGCCTGAAACCCATATATTTGCGCGAAACAGTTATAACCTTGGAAGGAATACTATCACATATTGAAGCATTGATCTTTGTTGCCGAACAACCGATTTCCATTAAGGATTTGCAGGAATGCCTCATTCGCCTGGTGGGGTTGGAACTGGGAACGGAAGAAATTGAAGCTCATGTTGAAGCACTGGTGCAGAAATACCATGATGGTGAATATGCTTTTGAAATGGTACCCATAGCAGGTGGTTACCAGTTTTTGACGAAGCCGGCTTACCAGCCAACGGTTAGTGAGTTCTTGAAAAGCAAGCTGAATAAAAGGCTATCCACGAATTCCATGGAAACGCTGGCCATTATTGCCTACCGTCAACCAATTTCAAAACCTGATATTGAACGTATCCGTGGTGTGAACTGTGACTATACCATTCAAAAATTGCTGGAGAAAGAGCTTATTGCCATCATTGGGAGAAGTGAAGAAGTAGGCAAACCATTGTTCTATGGTATCAGCACCTTCTTCATGAATTATTTCGGCATTAACTCAGTAGCCGACCTGCCCAAATTAAGAGACCTCGAACAGCCTACCGATAATGTGATAGGTTCTCCTTCTGAAAATTGAATGATTTCATCTGAATGAAAATTAGAACTATAGTAATTCTGAAAGAACCTTCTGACAATAACCGATGAAACTCCTGTGAAGCGTAGCTGCTTTTTTGATGAAATTATAAAAAGCAAGTGTGTTGCTTAAAGCTGCAAGGTTCCTTCACAATGACTGGTGAGAAGACGCAAATGAAAGTCAAAACCCCACTCATTCTGGAGGAACCTTCTGACAATTACCGATTAAATTCCTGTGAAGCGTAGCTGCTTTTTTGATGAAGGATGATTAGCAAGTGTTTTGCTTCAAACGGGAAGGTTCTTCAAAAATGACTGGTGAGAAGACGAACAAATGAAAGTCAAAACCCCAGTCATTCTGGAGGAACCTTCTGACAATAACCGATTAAATTCCTGTGAAGCGTAGCTGCTTTTTTGATGAAATTATAAATAGCAAGTGTTTTGCTTAATGCTGGAAGGTTCCTCCAGAATGACTATAGAGGAAGTAGGTGTTTAAAGATATAATGTTTTTAGTTTTGTAAAAGCGAGTCACTAAATTGCCTTTATTAATAACTTGTGTAACTCTATAAAAAGATCAGTTTATAAACTGCAAAAATTTTATTTCCTGTGGAAATTGGCAATATCAATCCCTATTGTGTTTATATCACTTCAAACCCCGGGCGAACTGTTTTTTACACAGGTGTCACCAACGATCTCGAACGGAGAATGTCCGAACATCGAAAAAATCGCGGGAAAAAGGAAACTTTTGCAGGAAGATATTACTGCTATGAATTAGTCTATTACGAGTGTTATCCATATATGAACATGGCAATCAGGCGAGAGGATGAAATAAAAGATTTACTTAGGGAGAAGAAGATTGCATTGATTAAAACAATTAATCCTGGAATGAAAAGAATTGTGACAGGTATTTAAGAAATTAATCGGCAGTCATTCTGAAAGAACCTTCTGACAATAACCGAATGAATTCATTTATAATCTTCCGGTTTTCATTTGCAAAACCATCTCAGTCATTCTGGAGGAACCTTCTGACAATAACCGAATGAATTCATTTATAGTCTTCCGGTTTTTCATTTTCAAAATCATCCCAGTCATTCTGGAGGAACCTTCTGACAATAACCGATTAAATTCCTGTGAAGCGTAGCTGCTTTTTTGATGAAATTATAAATAGCAAGTGTGTTGCGTAAAGCTGGAAGGTTCTTCCAGAATGAATGTGATGTGCATGTTGAAACAAATTAAGATGTGGATGAAGATTTACTATATTTCGCTACCCTTCTATCTAACCCTTTTCCCTATCATACAAAAATCATCCAAACAAAACCGGCTTAATCAATTCCTGGATTTCAGGAGTATGAAATTTCTCCTCCAGGTTTTCTATCTGCGATAACTGTTCT
Organism: Chitinophagales bacterium; assembly: GCA_039919825.1. Lineage (GTDB taxonomy): Bacteria > Bacteroidota > Bacteroidia > Chitinophagales > UBA10324 > JACCZZ01. The sequence goes on from JBDSEW010000189.1 coordinate 15,467, forward strand.
GTTATATCATTGATGACTTTGCCTCTCAGGAGCGCTTCGGCATATGGAATGTGAGTAAAGGAAACCATCTGGTAAGGAGAAATAAATTTATCCGGATAATTGACAGCTATCAGCTTTTCAATTTTTTTCTTGTGCAGAAAATGCGGATCAGCCACCAAATCACGCATCTCAACAAAATTGTTGAGTGCAAGGTCTGCAATAGCATCAGCATTGGGTTTCCTCAATTTTTCGTAGGCAGGTAAAATTTTACTCCAGTCATCCGAATGCTGATCCATCAATGCATTCAATAAGGTACAATCTTCAAAACCGCAATTCATACCCTGCCCAAAAAACGGAACCATTGCATGAGCAGCATCGCCTATCAAACAAACCTTGTCCTTGTACGTCCATGGAAAGCAACGCACTGTTACCAATGATGCAGTTGGATTGGCTGCAAAATCAGTTTTGTAAGATGGCATCAAAGGAATAGCATCGGCAAAATATTCCTGAAAGAAGTCTTCGATCTCCTGTTCCGTTTTTATTGCTGAAAAAGAAACAGGCCCATCAAACTGGAAGAATAGTGTGCAGGTAAAACTTCCATCCAGGTTCGGCAATGCAATCAGCATAAAATTTTTTCGGGGCCAGATATGCAATGCATTTTTATACAACAGATGAATACTGTTCTTTCCCGCAGGAATCGTTAGCTCCTTATAACCATGCTCAATATAATTCTGCGATAAATTATAACGATCAAGAAACTGCATGCTGTGCCGCAAAGCGGAATAGGCACCATCAGCTCCGAAAATAAGATCACCTTGTGCGGCAGGTTGCATACTTTGCGCATCAAACTTCACTTCAGCTTTTTCAAGGTCAATGGTATCTGCACGTTGATTGAAATAAATTTTAACACCTGGTTGCTGTTCTGCAAGATCCATCAGTGCCATATTCAGGGCACCACGCGAAACAGAATAAATCGCCTGACCTTTCTTACCATAAGCCTGCATGTTTTGTGACCCATCAGGTGTATGCACCATTCTGCTGTGCATCGGTATGGCAATTTTTTCAATCGCAGCTTTTAGCCCGGCAGCTTCTATTCCCTTCCAGCCACGATCGCTGAGTGCGAGATTGATGGAACGGCCCGCGATCATCCTTTCTTTGCGCATATCAGGGCGGCGCTCATAGATATTAACGGTATAACCGCGCCTGGCAAGATAAACCGAGAGTAATGAGCCGACTAACCCGGCGCCGAGAATGGTGATTTGTTTCATGAATGTTTTGAATGAAGCTTTTTATGCCGGCGATGTTTATTCATTGTTGATACTTGAGAAATTACTATTTTTCAAAGTCTGTTTAATACCTCACCCACTTTCCAAACCTCTTCAAAAGAATTATAAAGTGGAACCGGTGCCATCCGGATCACATTGGGTTCGCGCCAATCAGTAATAACACCTGCATCAGCAAGATTGTTAAAAATCTCTTTCCCATTGGCTGTGGCTATCAGCGACAATTGGCAACCTCGTTGTGCAGGGTCTTTTGGTGTAATGATCCGGAGAGCTTGTTCAGGATGACGCTGGTTAAATTCTGTGATAATAAATTCAAGATAACCCGTGAGCAACTCACTTTTTTTTCTCAGGTTTTCCATTCCGGCAGCATCATAAATTTCCAGTGAGGCACGGTGAATGGCCATTGGAAAAACCGGAGCATTGCTTAATTGCCATCCTGCTGCACCGGGTTGGGGATTGAATCCTTTCTCCATCCTGAAACGCGTTTTTTCATCATTACCCCACCATCCTGCAAAACGGGGAAGCTCCGGATTATCTGCATGCTGTTCATGTACAAAAATTCCTGCAACACCACCAGGACCGCTGTTGAGGTATTTATAACTGCACCAGCAGGCAAAATCGACATTCCATTCATGTAACTTTAAGGGTACATTCCCAATGGCATGGGCCAGATCAAATCCTACTATGGCACCTGCCTTATGTCCGGCATCGGTAATTGCTCTCAGGTCGAACAACTGACCATTCAAATAGTTTACACCACTAAACATAATAGTAGCAAGCTGATCACCATGTTCTTTGATCGCATCCAGGATATCATCTGTATGTACGGTGAATTCGCCTGTACGGGGTTTCATTTCAATAATCGCATCCTGCGGATTGAAACCGTGATAGCGCACCTGTGTTTCCATGGCATACTGATCGGAAGGGAAAGCATTCGCTTCCATCATAATCTTATGGCGCTCTTTATTAGGTCGGTAAAACGACACCATCAACATATGCAGGTTCGCAGTCAGTGAACCCATCGCCACCACTTCTTCCTTGCTTGCCCCTACAATTTTTGCCAATGCTTCTTCGCAAAAATGATGATAGTAGAGCCAGGGATTCTTCGCGTCGAAATGTGCCTCAACGCCATAATTTTGCCAGTCAAGAAATTCCTGTTCGGCGAATTCGCGGGCTTTTTTAGGCAGCAAACCCAACGAATTACCAGCTAAATAAATCACTTGCTTCCCATTGATTTCAGGAATATGAAACTGATCACGGAATTTCCGGAGCACATCACTGGCATCAAGTTGGTGTGCAAAGTCCTGCGAATTTTCAAACTTCATAGTCTGACAAAAATTGAAAGTTCAAATATCGGAGGATAAATGGGAAACCGGCAGATAACTTTAAGATTACTGGAGCAAATTATTCTTTTATATGCCGCAGTTTGCGCAATTGCGTCGGATTTCTTTTGGTGTGAAAAACATCAAGCACGTGAACCCGGGCAGCGACAACCTTGCCGATAATTCTATAGTTACCAAAAACAATATGTCTGTAAATTTTCCTTCGCTTAGGTTGTTCAGGGCATTCTGGCCATAAAAAAGGAGTCTCAAACCTGTATGACCGCTCCCTTATTTGTTCAGAATATCATTTGGCTAATTCAGAAGATGTCCTTGCCTTTATAAAGTTATAGATATCAATAAGCTGTTGTGATGCGTATTCAGTCCAGATAACTTCAAAGGATTTAGGTATCCTTTTCATATACTTTCTTCATTTTTTTTTCGAGCTGTTTCATTGTTAAAACTCTGCCATGCTTAATATCTTCTTCTGCCAGGCGGATTCGTTCATAGAACTCTTTTTCTGTAACTCCATATTCATTCAAAAAATGTTCATCCTTACCGGCCCCATTTTTTTTCTTTTCATCAGAAAAATTAATCTCCTCCACGCCGTTTAAATCTTCGGCAAACTTTTTTACCAGGAGCGCCTGCTTACGATTTTTGAATTTTATGGTGAGTGTTGTCATGGTCTGAATGTGTCTTTCAAAAATAATCAATTGCTACTACAATTCGCTATTCACGCTTTGCATGGGGTGTCCGACAAATCCTTAATAACCCTTTTTGAGCGAAGTAAAATTGAGATTGACTCAGTAAAGTGGTTGAACACTTTGCGCCATTGTGCCTTAGCAGCAAAATGTAAATTTGCTACTAAGGCACAATGGCACAAAAAGCCATCACTGATTGAGATTTGGCGTACACCCTGCAAATGGTTGCCCTTTTCAATCATTCAGATTATTTATACCACTCCGCATACATCACATAATTATTTGCAATGCGCATATTGATCTGTTCAAAATGTTCAGGTGAAAGTTCTTTAACTTTTTTTGCAGGAACTCCCGCGTAAATACTTCCTGATTCTACCCGGGTATTTTCAAGTACCACCGAACCCGCCGCAATCAATGAATTTTTTTCCACTACTGCATGGTCCATCACTATGGCACCCATGCCTACCACCACATTATCTTCCAGCGTGCAGCCATGAACTATCGCACAATGGCCTATAGAAACATTATTGCCAATGGTGGTAGGTGCTTTTTTATAGGTGCAGTGAATCACCGCTCCGTCCTGCACATTCACCCTGTTGCCCATGCGGATATAATGCACATCACCACGAATCACTGCATTGAACCATACGGTACAATCATCTCCCATTATCACATCACCTGCTACCACTGCATTGTCTGCCAGGAAACAGTTTTTTCCGAATTGGGGATGAATGCCATTTATGGATTTAATGATGGGCATGTTGACTGATTGTTAGGCTACGATTACAATTTTTAATTGCCAAATTGTTTAATTATTATGATTCCTAATTATTTCAATCCATACATCAGCTTCAGGTTCTCATTGGTTTCAGCAGCTTTAATCGCACCTACCTTTTTCGCTATGTCTGCCATTTGATTGTTGAGCCATTCTATGGTGGCAGTCAAACGTTGCTTCTCATCAGCAGAAAGTTCCTCTAGAACCATCTGGTTCGTGTAAGCCTCCTTTCGTTCGTCCATTGCCGTATAAAGATTTTCCAGTGAATTGGTTGCAGCGAGCCTTACGTACCAGGCCGGATTTTTTTCCGAGATATTGTAAAGCAACGGGAGTGCGCTTTCAACCACCTTCTTATCTTCAGCCCACCGTGAAAGATACTGCCCGTAACTTACTGTAGTGTTATAAGAAATATCCGATCCGCTTAACTGCTTTAAAAAAAAATCATTCTTTTCAGGCCCGGCCATTCGGGCGTACACTGCTGTTAATCCCCTCATCACTTCATCAGAAGAATCACGTTCCAGCACTTGTGCAGCTTTGTACGCTTTTACTGAATCTACTTCTACCATGGCTTGCAGCGCAGTGGCAATCACGGTGTACGAACTATCGAGAAGTCCATTTTCTAAAATTGTAATTACCGAAGGATCATTCCACATGGCCATTTTTTCCATAGCGGTGGCACGTACGTGCGAGCTTGAATCAGACTTTGCCAGTTCAGTAATTTTTTTCTTCAGCAATCCCCCTCCGTCTTCCACGTCGATCAGCCTGGTACCTTCGAGGCTCGCAAGACGAATAGCAGGCAACCGGTCATTCATTCCGCGCAGCATTGCATGCTGGTAAAAAGGGCTCAATGTATTTTCACTGAAAAACTGCAGTGCTTCCAGGCGATCCATAAAAAGAGGAGCATGATCTATCTGAAACACAAATGCAGAATCAGATTTGTTATCTGTTTTTTCGCATACAAGCACTTTATCTGCTTCCACATTTACCAGGTCGGGCCTGGAATCGGAGGAAAAGGTAAACTCCTGGTTTGCATCGTTAACCACCCTGGCATAGCGTGTCTTTTTCCCGCCTTCATATACATCAATGTTCATGGGCAAACGAAAAACAGGGGTGCCATCGTAAGTATCCTGAAGTTGGTAGATGGTTACAGTCTCTTCTTTTTTATCGGTATCGTATTGATAACTGATATCCAGCACAGGATGTCCTTTCGATAAATACCACTCATTAAAGAACCAGTTCAAATCTTGCCCAGTAACTTCTTCGAACGCCAGCCTGAGTTGGTGCACTTCTCCCGTACCGAAGCGGTGGTAAGTCAGGTATTTATTCAACGAAGCAAAAAATGCTTCATCACCTACATAATTACGAAGCATGTGAAGCACCCTGCCACCCTTTTGATAGCTGATAGCATCGAACACATCTTCCCGGTCTTTGTAGTTGAATCTGATCAGCGGCTCAGAAGACATTCTCGACATATAAAGGTATTGTTGCAGGTCTTCGTCGAGGTGGTTGTCGGCCGCATCCCTGCCATATTTATGTTCATACCACAGGTATTCTCCGTAAGTAGCAAATGATTCATTCAAAGAAATATTGGACCATGATTCACAGGTTACCAGGTCACCAAACCACTGGTGGAACAGTTCATGCGAAATAATGTCTTCTTTCTTTCCATCGATCATCTCGCGGTGTGTCTGGTTCATTTTCTCATAGAATAATGTTGCACTTACATTTTCCATAGCACCTGAAACATAATCGTGCACTACAACCTGTGCATATTTTTTCCATGCATACGGCACATCCAGGCGGGTTGAAAAGAAGTCGATCATCTCCGGGGTGTTTCCAAAAATCTCACGGGCATAGGGTTCGTATTTTTTATCTACATAATAATTCACTTCCATATTTTTCCAACGGTCCTTTACAATGGCAAAAGGTCCGGCAGCCATCATTACCAGGTAAGGAGCATAGGGAAGATCCATTTTCCAGGTATCGGTATGTGTTCCATTGCCATTGTCCTTTGTAGAAATCATCAGCCCGTTGGAAAGTGTAACAAATCCCTTTTCTACCGTCATCGAAAGCTCGGTAGTCATTTTCATATTGGGCTTATCGATCGTTGGAAACCAGGCAGAATTGCTTTCTGTTTCACCCTGCGTCCACACCTGCCGCGGCTTGCCGGTTTCTTTTTCATCATGATTGATAAAATACAGGCCACGTGCATCAGTGATCGCTTCAGATCCTTTGACCCTCAGTTCATTGGGTTTTGATGTATAATCGAGGTAAATGGTGTATTGCTCTTTGTCAGTATAAATTTTATCAAGTTGAATATTGATGGTGGAAGAATCATAAGAATAGGACAAGG
>JBDSEW010000203.1:0-2652 GCA_039919825.1 Chitinophagales bacterium
AGCATAAGCAATCTATTATCAGCTTATGCAGGAGCTCCAACTACTATCGCTGCCGTAATTGGAATTTTTATTGAATCCAATACAGGTACAATAACAACGGAAATATATGATAACAGCGTAAGCTTAGATGGAAGCACATTCCCTAATGCATCTTCGGTATGTTTATCAATGAACAGTGTTAGTAAAACTTCGCAAATAAAAAATAATGTTTTTGCAAATTATACTACGGGGCAAACAGGTGTTGCCAATCATGGTTGCTTTTACGCCAATGCAGCTAACGCTTATGGAAATGCTTCATCGCTGGCGGATTATAATAGCTATTATTTAGCAGATTATACAAATGCATATATTGGCAGGGCTACCACAACTTCTTATACAACGCTTGCGGCATGGGAGGCTGCTATGACTTTAAACCCAGGCACCGATGTCAACTCACAGGTTGCCAATCCGAACTTTGTAAACAAGGCTATTGATCTGCACGGTAGCAGTCTGTCTGTTGCTCTTGACGGAACGGGTACCACTCCGCCGGTTTACATCACCACCGATATTGATTGTGAAGCAAGAAATTCCCCCCATGATATCGGCTTTGATGATTTTACCAGTGGCTGCGCAGCGAATGGAGGTATTGTGAGCCCTGCATCTGCAACAGCCTGCGCAAAAGATTTATTCGTGATGACCTCCACAGGTTTTACAGATGATCCATCTGTTACTTTTCAATGGATGGTATCAGAAACTCCAGGAGGCCCCTATGCAAATGTTAGCGGCGGAAGTGGTGCCACCACTGCCTCTTACACTACCGGCAAGCTTAAGAAAGGTATTTTCTATTATGTGTTGCAGGTTACTTGTCCGGAAGGTGGAACAGCGCTTTCCAGTGAGCTCGTGCTGGATGTAAAAGGACAGCCCGATGCATTGGTAACTCCCGAAGGCCCCATCGCTATCTGTAAAGGTGTTGACGTACTGCTCACAGCATCCGGTGGATCCAACAGGATGTACCAGTGGTTGAAGAAGGATGTTCCTATTGCAGGGGCAACGGGCATCACTTATTCGGCTGACTCGAAGGGCAATTATAAAGTGCTGGTCACCAACACTACTACCGGTTGCACCAATACATCAGCTGCAGTGAAAATTACCGAATATGAAGATCCTATTGCTGTCATCACTCCGCAGGGACCTACGACTTTTTGTGAAGGTGGAAGCGTGGTGCTCCAGGCAAATACAGGTGCCGGACTTACTTACAAATGGAGGAAAGGAAGCAATTTCATTTCCGGCGCAACGCAATCAGCATACACCGCAACTGAAAAGGGTAATTATAAAGTGGAAGTAACGAATGCTAATGGATGCGTAAAGCTTTCTGAAATTGTAGAGGTTACGGTGCCTTGTAAGATGGAGGGAAAAATGCAAACTGATTTTCCTGTTACTATATTCCCCAATCCCGCCACTGACCAGGTGAATATTCTGCTTTCAACAGCATTAGATTTTGAAGTGGAATTGACAAGCATAACAGGCGAAAGAATTGCGCTGCTGAAAAATAAAACCACAATTGATGTGTCTACTCTTGCGGCAGGAGCTTATTTTTTTAAAATTTCTACTGCTGAACATACGGTTATCCAGAAACTGGTGAAACAGTAGTGAGTAGTGAGTAGTGAGTAGTGAGTAGTGAGTGTTGAGTACTTTAAGTTAAGTAGTCACGACATCATTGACCCTGATGAGTTTCCTCATCAGGGTTTTTTTAATTGGAAGTAATTTGTCCTTAATTTTTATTGGGTAATAACCATTTACTTCGTTTCAATCATCCTTCCATCCACAAACAATATGAAGCTGTAACTGCCTGAAGCAAGGTTACCGGCTTCAATAACAATAGGTGTTTGGCCGTAGTTGATGGGAATGGCGGTTACCATTCTTCCGGTTACTGATTCAGTAATTACGATGGATGCACCGTTACAATCCTTTGGAATGCGGAAAGGAATGATGGTGTTGTTTTCAAAGGGATTCGGGATGTTTTGACCAAGAATAGATTGGGCTTTTCACACCGCCGAGGTGTCTCCTCTTCAAGGTTTTGAGTGGAGGTAGCGGGACCATGGGGGAATTCAAAACTATTCAACCTAATCCTCAAATTCGCCTTTTCCTCGCTCAACAATAGTTGTTTTCTGTTCGGTACTGTGAAGAAATTTTTCATAACAAACAGCAATTTAGCAGCATTGAATTCCCCCGTCCCACCACCTCACAGCACAAATCTTCGGGCGGAGACACGGTTGCGGTGGAGAAATCAGCATGTCGCAAGACCAATTTTAAGATCAGCGTTTTCTGTTGTACTGCGGGTCAGCATTGCCTGGCTCGAGAATTGATTCCGATTACGGTATTGGCCCTATTGAATCACTCCTAAGCAACTTTTAAGTGTACAGCTTCTTTACTCAGAAATGATCAACCGCTCACTCCACGTCCCTATTTCGTTACTGTACCTCAATAAATAAATCCCTGCAATCAAATCCAAGTCAAATGTTTCTGATTTCAAATCTGCTGACTGAAAAACAGTTCTTCCTGTTTGATCAAAAATTGCAAGCTCCCCGTCTCTCATCTTCATCTCCGTAAGTTGAATTGAAAACTTGCCATTAGATGGATTGGGAAATATCATGTACTCTGATTGAGAAACTG
>JBDSEW010000210.1:0-6884 GCA_039919825.1 Chitinophagales bacterium
CGGCAGGCAAATCTCTTATAACCCAATATCCTGGCTCGGTTAGATTAATTACGAATTACGGAAAGCGCCCTGACTTCTGGTTCTTGTTTGCATCCCTCACTGCCCAATCAGCTGCCTATACGCTGCAGCATCCATCAAATCATTGAGTTCTGCCGGATCGGTGATCGTAATTTTCACCATCCAGCCTTCACCGTAAGGATCTTTATTAACTACTTCCGGCTGATCATTCAGCGCACCATTCACTTCGAGAATTTTTGCACTCACCGGCAGAAAAAGATCGGAAACAGTTTTCACCGCTTCCACGGTGCCGAATACAGTGTCCTTTGAAAGCGACTGGCCTGTTGTGCCAATATCTACATACACAATATCACCCAATTCACCCTGAGCAAAATCGGTGACACCAACATAACCATCACTGCCTTCAACCCGAACCCATTCATGGTCCTTGGTATATTTTAAGTTGTCCGGGAAATTCATGTTCTGTTTTTTTCAGCAGTAAAGAAACTTTAAAAAAAGTAAATAGGCAACAGCATGCTGGAAAAACTATCAAGAAATATTATCACCATCATTTGAATGGCTGGTCGTACTTTGTTTTAAAGACCGCTTTATCACCATCCGGAGAATGCTCATTATAATAAAACCAGAACCTAACCCAATCAATATTCCGGCAGTAAGATCATTGTATAGAAAACCGGTCGTGGTACCAATAAAAAAACATGCTGCCAGCGCCATTCCGGGAAGTGCTTTTCTAATGCTCCTTTTTTCCGCCATACTGTAAAAATAAAAGAAAGAATGCATGAATGAGGCAATTAATATCAGCATGCAAATACCAACCGGGAGTTGTTGCTCACTTCGGCTTCGCTACAACCATTTAACAATGGAGCTTTTTGACGATTTATCGATGCACTTCCATCCGCTTCGTACATTTGAAATGTCAATAATCGATAGCCATGAAACTAAAAATATACCAGGTCGATGCATTTACCGATCATTTGTTCGGAGGAAATCCTGCTGCCGTTTGTCCACTTCAGGAGTGGCTTCCTAAAGAAAAAATGCAGCAGATTTCGATGGAGAATAATCTATCAGAGACCGCATTTTTTGTTCCGGTAGAAGATGGCTTTGACCTGAAATGGTTTACACCCGTTACCGAAGTCGATCTCTGTGGCCATGCTACACTTGCTTCAGGCCATGTGCTCTACAAACATTTGGGCTATTCACTACCGGAAATAAAATTTCGTTCCAACAGCGGCATGCTGGGAGTTAGAAATGATGGTGAATGGCTGACATTGAATTTTCCAGTTGATCACCCTCAAGCCACTGAAATTCCCGATGCATTATTGAAAGGGCTACATATTTCACCCAAAGAAGTTTGGAAAGGACTTGAAAATTATCTCGTCATACTCCAGTCACCGGAAGAAGTTTATCAAGCGAAACCTGATTTCCAATTGTTGCGGCAACTAAAATCACTTGGAGTTATCGTTACTGCGCGCGGAACAGATGTTGATTTTATCTCCCGGTTTTTTGCGCCTGGTGCAGGTATTGATGAGGATCCAGCTACAGGTTCAGCCCACACTACGCTGACTCCCTATTGGTCTGCCCAAATGAATAAAACGGAATTCACAGCACGACAGGTTTCAGCACGTGTGGGAGAATTGAAATGCAAACTCCTTGGTGATCGGGTGGAGATCAGTGGGAAGGCCGTGACTTACCTGGAAGGGGAAATTACTGTTTGAGAGTTATAAACTATAAGCAATGAACTATGACATTGATTTCAGTTAAGGTAAGTGACGACTTTTTAGAAATAATAAAATTGATTATATTTTGTAAAATGCATCAGTTTCACGAAACTCAATAACGAATCAATTAGTCTTCATGAATGTTTTTTTCCGTCATATAATTTTTGTTTTTCTGCTGCTTATTTCCACGAAGTTTTGTTTTGCTGGGAATGGCTGATTCCTTAGGAGGTGATGTGAGTTGTAACCTCAAAGGCAAGTATGATATATGGGTGATTAAAATGGCGATCGACGTAAGTGAAAAATTGAGGGACAACACGATTGCAAGCTGGAACAATAGTACAATGGTTTTCATTTCGTTGTGATTTCGGTGAGATGATGTAGTGCGAATGACACTGAAGCTGTTTCTAATGCTACACGAATACCATTATCCGCGAAGTGTTGGGAGCTTAAAAGGTGATTGCCAGCAGAACTCCGCAGGTTTTTTTAACCCGCTTTTATGGAAGCGATTGGAGTAAGTTTAACCAACTCCATTTTTTCATTTTACGTACTTTTGTTTTTTCTCCAACCATTCAATGCATCATAGATGAAAGTTCGTTACCCGTTGCTGTGTATATTGATATTTCTTTTTTACCATAAATGCCTGTTTGCGCAAACGCCTCTATCCATCGCCTGGCAGAAAACGCCCGGTGGTCCCGGCAACGATATCATCGAAGACATTTACCCGACTGCGGATGGTAATTACATTTTATTCGGTCTCGTTACAGATAATGGTGGTGATGTTTCTTCTTCCTGCCAGGTAAAGGGTGTGCATGATGTCTGGATCGTGAAAATGGACCCAATGGGAAACATCATATGGCAACAATGCTATGGAGGCAGCAAGGAAGAAGGAAATCCTTTTTCCAAGATCATTCAAACCAGCGATGGCGGTTATCTTTTTGTTACTGAAGTCTGGTCCGACGATTTTGATGTGGTAGGCCATCATGCTTACAGCGATGCATGGACCATGAAACTTGATGCCAATGGTAATATGCAATGGGCAAAATCTTTTGGGGGCTATGTTTATGATGTTCCCAGGAATCTTTACGAATTACCCAATCATAAATACCTGGTGATGTCGCGCACTACATCTTCTGATGGCGATGTTCCTGCTTCAATGGATTCTCTTTTGTTTGATGCCTGGGTTTTTATAGTGGATGATGACGGAAATATTCTCACCAATAAAGTCTATGGCGGTACCGGTGATGATGACCTCTACAAAGCATTACCCGCAGCAGACGGAAATATTGCATTGTTCGGCCTCACTACTTCCACCGATGGTGACCTTACCGGCGAAACAGTGGATTCCACGGATGCCTGGGTACTCACTATTGACACGCTTGGAAATATTATCTCCAGTAAAACCTATGGTGGTCCTCATATTGAGTATTTCTTCGACGCCCTTAATACAGATGATGGAGGCTATATTGCTTTTGGTGAAGCCGGTGATCCCGGAACACCAATAGAAAATGGGTACTGGCATGGTGATCAGGATTATTGGGCCATGAAACTCGATGCTATCGGTAATGTGCAGTGGCAGGGGTTATATGGTGGTTCTGTGAGAGAACAATTCCGCAGGGCCTGCAAGCTGCCTGGCGGCTCAGGATACTTTATGGCAGGTTCTACCAATTCGATTGACGGAGATGTAACCAATGAAGGAGGATCCGGCCGCGATTGGTGGATCGTGCAAATCGGTCCAAATGGTGAGCTTACTTCCAGCGTAGCGTTGGGTGGTTCCGGTTCTGATTTTGGTTATGCAATCGTTGAGCCCGGCATTGCAGTTGGAGGCACATTCTCTGACGATGGTGATGTGATCGGCCTGCAGGGTACATCGGATGGATGGGTGATTCAACTCGACTATGCAACAGCAGTTAACGAGGCATTGGACAATCAGAATAGCATTTCCATTTATCCAAATCCTTCATCCGATAAGGTCACAATAGAATCAACAAATGCTGCTCCTGCTTCCTATACAATCAGAAATATGTACGGGCAAATTTTGCACTCAACCACGTCGCCGGAAAAGAAAGTTGAATTGAACATCAGTAATTATTTAACCGGTATTTATATGCTCGAAGTTGCCTCCCTTTCAGGAACCAGCCAGCCGTTAATAACCAGGTTTGAAGTAATGAAATAATCCTTGGCGCTGTTCATTTGTAGTAGATGATTACAGAAATTTGCGCTGTTGTTGATTTTTGAAAGAACTGGTATAATCATTATTTTGGCTATCATTTGTGTCATTTTAATCCCAACTATCACAGTTCAGACAAATTACTGATCTGGCTACTGGTAATTCACTTGTTTTATCAGTGAATTCCATATCTTCGGCATTCCAAAAAAATCGCCGCTTATCGATCCTAACTTTTACCCGCAGTTTTAGATCATCCTATCACTCGTGCAGCCATTGTTTACTACCGGGAAATCTACTTTGTAAGCAAGGTTACCATGGTAGCAAGCATCTTTGTCTGTAAATCAATCGGTCTTTGAATTTCTGTTTAAATGACCTTTTAGTATTTCGATTTCTTTGGAAAAAAACATGTATGGCCGTAAAGATCAGTAAGCAGGATGCTCTTAACTATCATAGTAAAGGACGGCCTGGCAAGATTGAAGTGGTGCCTACCAAGGAAACCAAAACCCAGCGTGACCTCGCATTAGCTTATTCACCTGGTGTGGCGGAGCCTTGCCTGGAAATTGCAGCCGACAAAGACAAAGTTTACACCTACACCGCCAAAGGAAACCTGGTGGCCGTGATCACGAATGGTACAGCGGTATTGGGACTTGGTGACATCGGTCCGGAAGCAGCTAAGCCCGTAATGGAAGGTAAAGGAATTCTTTTCAAGATTTTTGCAGACATCGATGTATTCGATATCGAACTGAACACCTCAGGAATCAATCATTTTGTGGAAGTGGTGAAAGCAATGGAACCAACATTTGGAGGCGTCAACCTTGAAGATATCAAATCACCCGATTGCTTCGAGATTGAATCACGACTCCGCAAAGAGATGAGCATCCCGGTAATGCATGATGACCAGCATGGTACCGCCATCATTAGCGGAGCGGCTTTGCTCAATGCACTGGAAGTAGTTGGCAAAAAGATCGGAAAAGTAAGGGTAGTAGTTTCAGGGGCTGGTGCTTCTGCACTTTCCTGCGCAAAGTTGTATATGTTTTTGGGTGTGAAAAAGGAAAATATCCTCCTGATAGACCGTTCTGGAGTAATTCGCAGTGATCGCGAAGAGCTGGATGAATACAAAAAACCCTTTGCTACCGGGCGGAATGTGCATACACTGGAAGATGCATTGAAGGATGCCGATGTATTTCTTGGTTTATCGAAAGGAAATATTGTCACTAAAGAAATGGTGAAAACCATGGCAAAGAAACCTATCATCTTTGCACTTGCCAATCCTGATCCGGAAATTCCCTACAACGATGCACTGGACGCAAGACCGGATGCAATTATTGCTACCGGCCGTTCAGATTTTCCGAACCAGGTAAATAATGCATTGGGATTTCCATTCATTTTTCGCGGAGCGCTCGATGTAAGAGCCAAAGAAATCAATGAAGCCATGAAGCTGGCAGCAGTTCATGCACTGGCTGACCTTGCCAGGAAGCCGGTTCCGGATATAGTAAACATGGCCTACAACGAGAAAAATATTTCGTTCGGAAAAGAATACATCATTCCCAAACTCATTGATCCGCGATTGCTGGCTACGGTGGCTCCGGCAGTAGCAAAAGCAGCTATTGATTCGGGTGTTGCAAGGCACATCATTACTGATTGGGATGCATACACAAACGAATTGTCTCACCGGCTGGGAAGTGATGATGCAATCGTACGTATAATGGTGAACAAAGCAAAGGGTGATCCGAGACGGGTTGTATTTTCTGAAGCAGACAATTACAAAATTTTAAAGGCAGCCGAGATAGTTAAGGAAGAGGGTATTGCTAAACCGATACTGCTCGGTCCAGCAAAAAAAATCAGGAGCATCATTGGAGAAAATGGACTCGAACTGGAAGACGTACCGATCATTGACCCCAATGTGATTGAAATGGAACCGGTGCGAACCAATTATGGTGAGTGGCTTTTTGAAAAAAGAAAGCGTAAGGGGCTCACCTTATACGAAGCCAAAAAACTGATGCGCGACCGCAATTATTTCGGTTCTATGATGGTAATGGAAGGGGAGGCAGATGCTTTGATCTCCGGGCTTACCCGAAATTATGCGCAAACCATTCGCCCGGCGTTGCAGGTAATCGGTACACGTGACGATGCAACAAAAGTGGCCGGCATGTATATCATGCTCACCAAACGCGGGCCACTGTTCTTTGCCGACTGCACAGTGAATGTGAATCCAACTGCTGAAGATTTGGTGGACATTACCACTTTGGCGGCCAATGCGGTGCAGCAGTTGAATATTCAGCCACGCATAGCGATGCTGTCTTATTCCAACTTCGGGTCTACAAAAGGAAAAGAGCCGGAAGCAGTAGCAAGAGCCGTGCAAATGCTGCGCACGAAATATCCGGGTATGATCGTGGACGGTGAGATGCAGGCCAATTTTGCCTTTAATACAGAATTACTGAAAGACAATTACCCGTTTTGCGAATTGATCCAGGGAGGTGCGAACACCTTGATCTTTCCAAATCTTTCTGCGGGTAACATTGCGTATAAGATGCTGCAGTCGCTGGGAGCTGGAGAAGCTATCGGCCCGATATTGCTCGGATTGAAAAAATCGGTGCACATTCTTCAGCTGGGCAGTTCGGTTCGTGAAATTGTAAATATGGTCACCATTGCGGTTATTGATGCACAGTCAAAGCGATAAATGATGTTAGCTTACTTACAGGGAAATATCACACTTAAAACACTTACACATGTGATCATTGAATCTGGTGGTTTAGGATATTTTGTGAATATTTCACTAAACACCTATTCAAAGATCCAGGATAAATCATTCTGTAAGCTCCATACGTACTTACACCTTGGCGGAAGTTTACAAAGCCCGATCACCATTTCATTGTATGGTTTTTTTGAAGAGACCGAACGCCAGATTTTTACCGAGCTGCTTGGGATTTCCGGTGTGGGTGCATCAACGGTCCGCATGATTCTGTCAGCGATGACTCCGG
>JBDSEW010000227.1:0-14424 GCA_039919825.1 Chitinophagales bacterium
AATTAATCATCTTCATAAAGTTAATGACTCAAGATTTCGAACACCTATTATTACAAATCGGAACCAGCTCCTACCTCATACCTGATACCTGAAACCTCATACCTGACACCTGACACACAAATTCTTCGAATCTCATTAGTTTTGACAAAAATTAGTTTACACACAGTCATGGAATTTAATTTTAGCGAGATTGAAAAAAGAGCCAAAGAAATTTGGGCAGGCCAGCAGGTATTCCGCACTGCATTGGATACTTCAAAACCGAAGTATTATGTGCTTGATATGTTTCCTTATCCATCCGGGGCAGGATTACATGTCGGACATCCGTTGGGTTATATCTCATCGGATATTATTGCCCGGTATAAAAGACTGAAAGGGTTTAATGTGTTGCATCCAATGGGATATGACTCATTTGGCCTGCCGGCGGAACAGTACGCCATTCAAACGGGACAGCATCCTGCAATTACCACAGAGCAGAATATCAATACATTTCGCGGGCAGATGGATAAGCTCGGTTTCTCTTTCGACTGGAGCAGAGAGGTGCGAACCAGTGATCCGAAATTTTACAAGTGGACACAATGGATATTTATTCAGCTCTTTCATTCCTGGTACAATTCGAAAACAGATCGTGCGGAAGAGATTGATACACTGATCAGTCAATTTGTACAAAATGGAACAGCAGACTTATTACCGGATGAATCGAAGAAAAAATTCAATGCAGCCGAATGGAATACTTTTTCTGAGAAGGAACAATCAGACATCCTGCTTCAATACCGCCTCACTTATATCGACGATTCGTGGGTGAACTGGTGCCCTGCACTAGGTACCGTATTGGCGAATGATGAAGTAAAAGATGGTGTGAGCGAGCGCGGTGGCTATCCTGTGGAAAGAAAATTGATGAAGCAATGGAGCCAGCGGATCACTGCGTATGCCGACAGGTTGCTGAAAGGATTGGATGAAATTGACTGGAGTGAATCGATCAAAGAGGCGCAGCGTAACTGGATCGGGAAGAGTGAAGGGTGTTCAGTCAGGTTCAAGGTTTCTGCTGAAGACTCCCCTATACTTGGGAGAGCGGCCGGGGGTAAGGATTTTAAAACACCAAACTTCCTCACTGCCAATCCCAAAATGTCATCTTATCTTCAAAAGGAAGGAGCCAAAGGAAGAAAACAACCAACCGAAGCAGAAGAATTGTTATGGGAGCGTTTACGAAACCGAAAACTCGGAGAGAAATTCAGAAGACAACATCCCGTAGATAATTTTATTCCTGATTTTGTTTGCCTGTCGAAAAAACTGATTGTTGAAGTTGATGGCGGATATCATATGGAGGAAGCGGAATATGATTTGGAGAGAACGAAAATATTGAATGGGTTGGGTTATGAAGTGGTGAGGTTTAATAATGAAGAAGTGATGGAGAAGATTAACGAGGTGATAGTGAAGATCAAAATGATGTTGAAATCGCGCGATAATATCCTCACCCCTAACCCCTCTCCAAAGGAGAGGGGGACTGCTTCGTCTTTCGACGAAGCGCTTTATTCAATCGAAGTCTTCACCACCCGTCCCGACACCATCTTTGGCGTATCCTTTATTACACTTGCCCCGGAACATGAGCTGGTCAATAAAATTACTACGGAAGAATATGCCAGTGCTGTAAATGAATATGTAGCATACGCTACCAACCGCAGCGAACGCGATCGTATGGCCGATGTAAAAAAGATCACCGGTCAGTTCACCGGAGCGTATGTGTTACATCCTTTCACTGGTAGCAAAATTCCGGTATGGATTGGAGATTATGTGCTGGCCACTTATGGTACCGGTGCAGTGATGGCTGTGCCTGGTCATGATATACGTGATTATGCATTCGCGAAGTTTTTTGAGAAAGAACTCACCAAACAATTGGGACATTCTCCAATTGTAGAAGTAATCATCGGTGGTGATTTGAGTAAGGAAGCATACGTTGCCAAAGAAGGTGTCTGCGTGAATTCTGATTTCCTGAATGGATTGCAGGTTAAGGATGCCATTCGGAAAGCCATTGAAGAAATTGAAGAAGAAGAAATAGGAGAGGGCAAGATAAATTTCCGATTACGCGATGCCATTTTCGGCAGGCAGCGTTATTGGGGCGAGCCGATACCGATTTATTATGGTGAAGAAGGAATTCCTTACACTGTTGATGAACAGGACTTGCCTCTTGTATTGCCACGCATTGATAAATATCTACCAACAGAAACAGGTGAGCCACCGTTGGCCAGGGCAGAGAAGTGGTGGTATGTTCCTAAGTCAAGCCCCTCTCTAACTCTCCCCAAAGGGGAGAGAACACTGCCTGGTAAGGACAACACCGAAGCCAGCATCGGGCTGGACAATAGTCGCTACTATCAGACCTCAAATAAACACTTATATGGATTGCTGAAGGAACGCGCAAAGGATTTGAGAAGGGAGATGACGAAGGCAGAAGAGATTGTTTGGGAAATGCTGCGCACGCACGGAGCAGGATTGCATTTCAGGAGGCAGCGCATTATTGGAAACTATATCGTTGATTTTGTTTGTTTAAGTAAACAATTGATTGTGGAAATTGATGGAGAAATTCACAAATATCAAAAAGAGGAGGATGAAGCAAGAGAATTTGAATTGCAAAAATTGGGATTCTCGATCATACGTTTCTCAAATGAAGAAGTCATCAACAATAAAGAGTTAGTTCTTGAGAAAATAAAAAAAGCGATCGATGCTGACCATCCTCCCACAGGGCAAAAAGAGAAAGGACCAGGTGCAGGCAAAGTCTCCCCCTTGGGGGGAGATTTAGAGGGGGCTTCAATCCCCATGAAAAGTTATCCGCTTGAATTAACCACCATGCCAGGTTGGGCCGGTAGTTGCTGGTATTACCTGCGGTATGAAGACCCCAACAATGAAAATACATTTGCTTCCAAAGAAGCCATCAATTACTGGCAGAATATAGATTTTTATATAGGCGGTGATGAACATGCTACAGGCCACCTACTTTACTTCCGCTTCTGGACCAAATTCTTATTTGACCGTGGATGGATTCCATTTGAGGAGCCGGCGAAGAAGTTGTTGAACCAGGGGAAGATTCAAGGAGTTTCAGCTTTAATTTATAAATTATCATGCATAATGAAGTTCAATGATAGTGGAAAAGTAAAACGAGATATCCGAAGTATTCCTACAGTTTATATTTCCAAAGAGTATAAAGACAAAATTGACTCTAAAACTTTATCAAATGAGGAGGAAAATAGAATATTGGAATGCATTAAAAATGCAAATGTGAACATTAGAAATAAATATCCTAATCAAGATGGAAGTTTTTTTTGGAGTAAGCCTTACTATGGTTACGAATATGTAAATATTAACCACATAATTGGTTTTGACCATCTAAATACTGATACCTTGAAAAATGAATCTTCATACTCAGATGATATATTTATTAAGGAACTCAACGGCTTTGTATGTGAAAGAATAATTGAAAAAATGTCCAAATCCAAATACAACGTCATTAATCCCGACGATGTAGTTGGAGAATATGGAGCCGATGCCTTCCGCATGTATGAAATGTTTCTCGGCCCCATTGAACAACACAAACCCTGGGATACGAAAGGCATAGATGGCGTTTATCGTTTCCTGAAAAAAATGTGGAAGTTGTTTTATGATGAAAACGGAAGCTGGATCGTAAACAGTGAAGCTCCAACCAATGAAGAATTAAAAATTATTTACCGAACCATTAAAAAAGTTGCAGATGATGTCGAGCGGTTGTCTTTCAATACTTCCATCAGCGCTTTTATGATTTGTGTGAATGAACTCACACAACTCAATTCCCACAAAAAGGAAGTGCTGGAATCTTTACTGATCATCCTCAGTCCGTACGCGCCTTTTGTAACAGAATATTTATGGGAGCAAATGGGAAATAAAACAAGTATTGTACACGCAACTTTTCCATCTTATGATGAATCCCTGCTTGTAGAAAATGCATTTGAATATCCTGTTGCTGTAAATGGAAAGACACGCATTAAAATGAATTTTGCATTGGATACTGCCACTGACCTGATTGAAAAGGAAGTGATGAATCATGAAGGACTTCAAAAGTATTTTGATGGAAAAACACCGAAGAAGGTGATTGTGGTGAAAGGGAGAATGATCAATGTAGTGGTGTGATTTTTCTTAGCACAAACATAACGACTAATAAAAGGCTGTCTCAAAAGTTCCGGAGAAACCGTCATGCCGAATTTATTTAGGCATGTGCTCTCTTTGAGGAACAGATCCTGAAACAAGTTCAGGATGCCTTCAGGACTTTGTTGATGTGCCAATGTTCCAATGTGTCAATAACCAATTTGCCAATGAGCTTAATGATGCCGGATAGTTTATAGCTTATAGCTCATAATTTATACTTTTCCTCATCACCCAATCTGTTTCAACCAGGTCGCCTATCTCAAACGGATGTGTGCCGATCATTTCGAACCCCCACTTTTTGTAGAAAGCAACTGCCCGGTGATTATTTTCCCATACGCCTAATACGATTGATTCCATTTTTTCTTCTTTCGCCAGTTCAATAATTTTCTCCATCAGTAACTTCCCGACTTTTTGATCATGATAAGCTTTCAAAACATAAATCCTGCAAACTTCAAGACACCGATCAGTGATCCAGTCGCCGAGCCCCTGTTTGCGGTTTAGTTTTGCAAAGCCCGTTACTATTGCGCCATCTACTGCCATTAAATAGATAATGTGGTTGCGTTGCAGTTCCTCTTTGATAATTTCACGGCTATAAGTTGTGTCAAGATAATTTTTCAGCGTTTCCGCATCATAATTATTAACCCAGGTCTCGGTAAATGTGATGTTCCCGATTTCAGCCAATGCTGAAGCATCTTCGGAAGTTGCTATTCGAATCGTTGCATTCATCTTAAAAGCATTCTTTTTTAATGGTATGAATTGATAAAACAGTTGGCGGTTGAAAAGTACCAGGTATAGGTTGGCAAATGCTTGAAGTACTTTTCTTTGGTTAAAAATTCGTGAACTTTATCCCTATCTCTGCTTGTTGTGAAAAATCGCAGCACAAGTATAACGGATTAAAGAATGATGGAAAAAGTAAAAATTATTGAATGCCCGCGCGACGCCATGCAGGGTATTAAAGGTTTTATTCCTACAGAAATGAAGGTGGCCTATATCAAGGCTCTCCTGGATGTGGGTTTTGATAGCATTGACTTCGGGAGTTTTGTTTCACCGAAAGCGATACCACAACTGGCTGATACGGCTTTAGTGCTTTCAAAGTTGAACTGGTCTCCGGAGAAATCAAAATTGCTGGCCATCATTGCAAACAAGCGTGGCGCCCTGGAAGCTTCCATGTTCGATGAAATCAGGTATCTCGGATTTCCTTTTTCAGTATCAGAAACGTTTCAACAGCGCAATACAAACGCTTCGATGGAGGAAGCTTTACATCGTGTGGAGGAAATTCAGAGCATTTGTGCAAAGCAAAATAAGGAACTGGTGCTTTACATCTCCATGGGTTTTGGAAATCCTTATGGTGATCCTTGGAATCCCGGGGTGGTGATGAGCTGGGTTGAAAAAATGATTGCCCTCGATATCAAAATTATTTCTCTTGCTGACACCATCGGTGTGGCAGCGCCTGAAGATATCTCGATGCTATTTAAAAGTTTGATTCCATCATTTCCGGGCATTGAATTCGGTGCACATTTTCACACCACTCCTGGTGCATGGCATGAAAAGGTTAACGCTGCATACCTAAATGGTTGCCGTCGTTTCGATGGCGCGATTAAAGGATATGGTGGTTGTCCCATGGCGAAAGATGAGTTGACCGGCAATATGCCCACTGAAAACCTGCTTTCTTTTTTTGAAGAAGAAAAAATGGAAACGGGAATTGAGCAAGCAGCATTTAATAGGTCGGTGATTGCTTCTTCGCTGATTTTTGAGTGATTTTTTGTATTTGGACACTGCTTTTATTTGGATAATTAAAAGGGTATGCTACTTTTGGTTGCAAAATATATATCTATGAAAAATTATTCATCTATTCTCATTTCCTTTGCTATTGTTTTTACTTTTAGTTCAACAGTTGCATTCAGCCAATTGCCAAATGTATTCCCTGTAAATGATCATTTGCAATACAATGGCAATCCTGGCCTGGTATCAATGTCAATAACCCTCGGTAATAATGGTGACAACGATTATCCCGGAGGACTTTTAGGCATGTATCTTTCGCTGGATACGCTCTTGAATCCATTGCAGGACTCATTGATATTTTCATTCTCAGGGCCATTAGTACTTGCGGGCGACACTGCAAATTTTTCTGTTAATGCACCATTCTGTGAAGAGCTTATCTTTCAGGAATTCCCGGGTTATGTATTTATTGGAAACCCCTTTTATTTTTTATACGACCTTGATTATTTGGATTTCAACCCTGAAAGCAATGAAAATGACAATGTGGGTGTATTTCAACCTCCATTAACAATGGATTGTGCAACTGGTGTTTATGAAACCGGCTTGAGACAATTTGCCGCTTATCCAAATCCTAATAATGGAGTATTCATCATAACATTTCCAACAGAACCACCTAATGATGAGATTATTATCATTCAGAATTTGCTTACCCAATCCACACAGTCTATTCAAATGTCAGGGCATGAGAATGAAAAAAGTATTGATTGCTCCTTTCTGCCAGATGGAATATATCTGCTGAAACTATTTTCTAATGGGCACTATTATCAGCAGAAGATGGTGATTGAACGATGAGGAACCTCGCACTTTAACCTATTTCGAAAAAACAAGATTTTTGCTTTCTCTGCCGCTTGGATAAAGCATGCAGAAAATGTAATGATCGTCGTGTATGTGGAAATTGTGGGACAAAATTACACACCAGCACATTTTCGGATCCACAAAGGAATAAGTATATATAGAGAGAGATTGCAGGAATAACCCGCTGAAAATATACAATAAGAGAGTCAGAAGCAATGGCACCGCATTTGATTAAGCGTTAGGATTCTAGATCTTTTAACCTAACAATACTCTTCCAATGTCTAATTTTTCCGCTAAAAGAATCCTCGTACTCGCTGTACTTATTCTTCTTCAGACAACATTCAGTATTGCTCAGCCCATCCTTCCGGATGTATTGACCATTTCAAACGATCTTTCCATTGATGGAAATCCGGGGAATGTAGCCGTTAATGTAACCGTCTTAAATGCTGGTACAGATATTTATCCCGGAGGTCCTGCGGGTTTTTATTTATCAAGTGACACTTTACTGGATGAGGATTTGGATGCACTGATTTTTAAAATTGATGTTCCATCTATTGGATACGGTGACACCACTACCATTGCAGATACGGTTGATTTTTGTGATCCTGATGTGTATGAATCTTTCCCTGAATTTGTTAAGGATGGAAGTCTATTTTATGTGCTGTATAAGCTGGATTATGCAAATGCAATCAGTGAAAGCAATGAGGGCAATAATACAGATGGTTTTCTATTGCCTTTGGAAATGGGTTGCATCACCGCAATTAAAGAGACACATATTGAAAATTTTTCGGTATTTCCGAATCCGGGCAATGGGCACGTTCAGGTTTCATTTCCAAGGATATTAAGTGAAGGAGCTATAATGAAGCTTCAGAACATGAACTCCCAGGAAGTACTAACATTCACTTTAGACAACACGGTAAATGGGATTCTTGATTTTTCATTCCTGCCTGCCGGAATTTATCTTTGTTCTGTTTTTGATCAGGAGGTTTATTACCAGGCGAAACTGTTGATTGAATAAACATACTTCAGAGACTTAAAGCTCACTATCTCTCTCCAAAAATAGCACTGCCAATCCTTACCATGTTGCTTCCTTCTTCTACTGCAATTTTATAATCATTGCTCATTCCCATCGAAAGCAGGTCTGGTTGGAAGTTCGAAGATCGAAGGGGTTGCACTTTATCAAAAAATGTTTTCAGCGATTTGAATTCGCTTCTTACCTGGATCAGATCATCCGTAAAAGTTGACATGCCCATAATTCCCCGGATGCAGATATTTTCGAACGAGCTTAATTCCTTTTGAAGCAATAATTCACGTGCCTCTTCAAAGCTTAATCCGAACTTGGTTTTCTCCTTTGCAATATAGATTTGCAACAAAACAGCTATCACCCGGCCCTGTTTCTTTGCCTGTTTATTGAGCTCTTCAATCAACTTCCAGCTATCAATAGAATGAATCAGCGAAACAAAAGGAGCAATGTATTTCACCTTGTTGGTTTGAAGGTGTCCGACCAGGTGCCATTGTATGTCTTTCGGTAATGCTTCATATTTATCCATTAGCTCCTGCACTTTGTTTTCACCAAAAACCCGATGACCCTGCTTATAAACCGTTAGAATTTCTTCGGGCGTTTTGGTTTTACTGATAGCCACCAGGGCTACTCCTGAAGTTTGCAGGTAATTCTTAATGGAGGCTAACTTTTCATTCATTGTTCAGAATTCTGTGGTCAAAAAGAAATACTTTTGCGCGTGTAATTAAATAACATCAATGCGATCTGCATTTTCAGGGTACCTGAACATTGTTTATGCATCCATCATTTTCGTTTTCATCTCCTGTAGACCCGGTGAAGAAAAAGCACCGAGTGGAATTTTGCCCAAAGATAAAATGATTGCGGTGCTCTTTGATATTCACGTAGCTGAGTCCTCTGTCAATAGCCGTGGAATGACCAATATCCAATTGAATCAGCTCGTTTCTCTTAAGTATGAGGACGTCATGAAAAAAAATGGGACTACTTACGCGATCTTTAAGGATTCATTTGATTATTACCTCCATCATCCCGATCAGTTTGAAGAAATTTACCAGGAAATTGTGAATCAATTAACCGCAATGGAAGGAAAAGTGAAAGCGAGGCAGCCTGTTTTAAAGAAAGATGGAGTGGATTCGATAAAGGTAAATTCCTCTACTCCTTAATAAACCTGGTTTTATTCAAGCTTAGCACAATTAGAAACCAGCTGACATGAAACACATTTATGTGCGGCATTCATTATTTATTTCACGATTAAACAATTGCGAAATTCCTATTTTTAGCCACTAAATTTTAAGCAATGATCGATAAAAGAGTCTCCGGAGCCGATGAAGCCATTCATGATATTCCGGATGGCGCAACAATGATGCTTGGAGGATTTGGGTTATGCGGTATTCCTGAAAACTGTGTTGACGCTCTGGTGAGGAAGGGAATAAAAGAGCTTACCTGTATTTCAAATAATGCCGGTGTAGATCAGTTTGGATTGGGCATGTTGCTGAAAACACGACAGATAAAAAAAATGATTTCTTCATATGTTGGGGAGAATGCCGAGTTCGAACGGCAGCTGCTTGCCGGAGAGTTGGAAGTTGATTTGCTCCCACAGGGGACATTGGCAACAAGTATTCAAATGGCAGGCATGGGTATTCCCGCATATTTTACTCCGGCGGGATTTGGTACCGAAATCGCCCAAGGAAAAGAAGTGCGGGAGTTCAATGGTAAAATGTACCTGATGGAAAAAGCATTGCATGCCTCTTTTGCAATAGTGAAAGCATGGAAGGGTGATTCAATGGGTAATTTGATTTTCAGAAAAACAACCCGCAACTTTTCCACTTCAATGGCTAAAGCAGGTGACATCACCATTGCAGAAGTTGAACAGTTGGTAGAACCCGGAGAGCTTGATCCTGACCACGTGCATGTGCCGGGAATTTATGTACACAGGATTTTTCAGGGAGTAAATTATATGCGCAGAATTGAAAAACGGACAGTGGCAATCAGGTGAAGAATTGATGTGCTAATGATTTAATGTGCCGATGTGCTAATTGATGGACCTCTCGAAATTGAATGCTGATCGAACTACTATAAACACTGAAGACTAAAGTTAATTAAGCTTATACCTGATACCTGATACGTGATACCTAACACCTGACACCTGACACCTGAACCCACAACCCATGCCCCTCGATAAATTCGGAATTTCAAAAAGAATAGCACAGGAATTAAAGGATGGATACTATGTAAACCTGGGAATCGGAATTCCTACGTTGGTGGCCAACTTTGTACCAGGTGATATCAGTATAGTATTGCAATCAGAGAATGGTATTCTGGGAATGGGACCTTATCCGACCGAAGACCAGATTGACCCAGATCTGATCAATGCAGGAAAAGAAACGGTAACCGTAATTCCCGGTGCCAGTTTTTTTGATTCCGCAGAAAGCTTTGGGATGATACGGGCAGGCAAGGTCGACCTCACAGTATTGGGTGCTATGGAAGTTTCAGATGAAGGGGACATTGCCAATTGGAAAATTCCGGGAAAGATGGTGAAGGGAATGGGAGGTGCCATGGACCTGGTAGCTGCTGCAAAAAATATTATTGTAGCCATGATGCATACCAATCCGAAAGGAGAATCGAAGTTACTCACCGAATGTACATTACCGCTTACCGGCGTTAAATGTGTGCGACGGATTGTAAGTGATCTCGCAGTGCTTGATGTAACTCCCGATGGATTCAGACTAATCGAACGGGCACCTGGTGTTTCGGTGGAAGAAATAGTATCTAAAACCGCTGGCAGGCTGATCGTTGAAGGAGAAATACCGGAAATGAAAATTCAGTAAGCAAGAAATCCTGACATCAGTTGATTGCATCTGCATAAACTCTTTGTAATTTTAATTACAGGAATTCAGATTCTATAATAAGAAATAGAGAAACGTTCATTAGCATCAATACCCCAACCTTAAACAGAAAAAATTTTCATGGAAACACTCACCCAACCTTCCGCCACCAAAAAGGAAGTTGATTTTCTTCCCATCATGGGTACCGATTATGTGGAATTTTATGTCGGCAATGCAAAACAATCTGCGCACTATTACCAAAGCGCCTTCGGTTACGAACCCGTCGCACATTGCGGATTGGAAACCGGTATAAAAGACAGGGCCTCCTTTCTTCTGCAACAGAATAAGATCCGGCTGGTGCTTACCACTTCATTGGTGCCTGACTCTCCTATAGCAGAACATGTCAAAAAACATGGTGATGGAGTGAAGGTGATTGCATTGTGGGTGGATGATGCTACAAAATCTTTTGAAGAAACAGTGAAACGTGGTGCTAAGCCATTTATGGTTCCAACGGTGGAGAAGGATGAACACGGGGAAGTGGTTCGTTCCGGCATTCATACATATGGTGAAACAGTGCACATTTTTGTGGAGCGGAAAAATTACAAGGGAATCTTTCTTCCCGGTTTCAAACCCTACAAATCTATAAAGAAAACCGAGCCGGTTGGTTTGAAATATGTTGATCACATGGTTGGGAATGTGGGTTGGAATGAAATGAATATCTGGGTGAAATTTTATGAGGATGTAATGGGCTTCCGCAACATTCTTTCTTTTGATGATAAGGACATCAGCACTGAATATTCTGCTCTCATGAGTAAGGTAATGAGCAGCGGCGATGGCAGAATTAAATTTCCGATAAACGAGCCGGCGGAAGGAAAGAAGAAATCACAGGTAGAAGAATACCTCGACTTCTATGGCAGCCAGGGTGTGCAGCACATTGCCGTAGCTACCGATAACATTATTGAAACAGTTACCAACCTCCAACGTCGTGGGGTTGAGTTTTTAAAGATCCCTGCATCTTATTATGAAACAGTACTTGATCGTGTAGGTCATATCGATGAAGACCTTGCCCCATTGAAAGACCTGGGAATCCTGATCGATCGCGATGATGAAGGATACCTCCTGCAAATATTTTCCAAACCCGTGGAAGATCGCCCCACTTTATTTTATGAGATCATTCAACGCAAAGGAGCTCAGTCATTCGGAAAGGGAAATTTTAAAGCATTGTTTGAAGCAATAGAACGTGAACAGGAATTGAGGGGAACTTTGTAATGCTTCAACCTGCTGGTCTCCGTTTTTTATATCCATCTCTTTTTTACATTATTATCAGGTACCTGCTTTCTGTTGTAAAAAGCAAAAGAACTCCTGTTGCAGCAGCTACTTTGTTTTGTAATACTTTGCTTATACTGTTTCCATTAGCCGGCCGTTCGCAGTCACCGGCACCTGTTCTCGCAAACAGGGTTACCGATTCCTGGAGAATGGAAAAAATGATTCAAGGCAATAAATCAACCGTTGCTGATCAGTCCATGGGAGATTTTATGCTCATCATCCATGCTGATAAAACGGTGGAGCAGGGAATGTCTCCTGATGGATTGATAAAAGGCACATGGACCATTGATGAGCAAAGCCGTTTATTGACTATTAAAGACAATGAAACGGAAATGGTGTATAAAATGAAAATTATTACTGTATCGGCAGATGAGTTGGTCTTGCAGGATCAGTCCGTGACAGCCGGAGTTACTATTTATTACCATGCAAAAAGATAGTTGCAGGGAAAAATTGTTGTCATATCTTCAACATAAGCTGTAAGCAGCGCATTACCTCTTCATCCGCTACTGTGAAAATATCCGGTGTTATTTTTTATTCGGAATGTCAACGAATATTCAATACTCCTTTCGAAATAAACCTGGATTTTGTTTTTAATGAAGCTCTGCAATATGCTTTTTTTTATGACCACAGTGTGTCTGCTGTTGCTTTCTTCAATCGGCAGCAGTAAGACAAATGCTGTTTTTATAACTCAATAAACGTGTTACGCTATCAATTCAGTAAATCGTGATTTCCTGATTTAAGCCCATTTTATCCGGTTGAAGGCATAAAAAAGAAAATTGAAAAAAAATATTTTCACTTTTTTTTCGGACAAATTAATTGCAGAAAGTGCAGCTACATGCATCGGTTGATCATAGATTTTATTTGCACTTTCATTATTTAATTTTCTTTCAGATTAGTGCAAAGAATTTTTTCATCACGCTGAAAACCGCGCTGGCTGCATCTTTCAGAATACTTAAAAAATGAAATAGAAAAAATAAACTGATTTAGTATTCAGAAAATCATTTTCTGAATTTCATTTTTGCAACGCGAAAAAAAATCTACGCCGATTGCATTTCACCTTATTCACATTGTTGTGTGAATAAAAATGTTCAAAAATATTTTTGTTATGAAACGATTCATTCTTATTTTGATGAAAATTTTTAACTATGGCTACAAAAAAGAAAGCAGCTAAAAAAGCTGCAAAGAAAGCAGCTCCGAAGAAAGGAGCTAAAAAAGCCGCTAAGAAAAAATAATTTAGCAAAGCTTTTTTGAATAACGGGGCATCGAAAAATCGGTGCCCCTTATTTTTGTAGTCACCTCAAAAAATGAATATCATTTTCGTACCACTACTAAATACAACGATCTGAAACTAAGTGAGATTCTCTGAATCGCGGAACGAATCAATCAACGCAATTAACGGATTCCCCACTTCATTTCGTGCCACGACTAAATACAATCATCTAAAAATAAACCAAGCTCTCAGAGTCGTGGAACGAATCAATCAGCGCCATTAACGCATTCACCACTTATTCGTGCCAAGACTCAAATATTCTGACAGGAATCAAATCCTTCGTATGACGTCGTTGCCCGAAGACTGCTAACAAATAAAGCAATGCAATTACTTTGGTGTCCATAAATAAAAAAACCGGCGTATTGCCGGCCGAGAAGAATCTTAAACGATATCAGAACTAATCAAATGATTGATTGGATAGATCTGCCTGTTTCAGCATCTCTTCATATTCAGCAGGAGTAAGGTCATTAAAGAAGAAATTCACAGGATCAATCTTCACACCATTCTTAATCACTTCATAATGGCAGTGTGGTGCCGTGGATTTACCAGTGCTTCCAACATATCCTATCACATCACCACGCTTCACTGACTGCCCTTCACGCACTATTATACGGCTCATGTGAGCGTAATGTGTCTGGTAACCCACCATGTGATTAATGGTGACATTGTTTCCATATCCTCGATCTCCGTATTCAACAATATTGATAGTACCATTGCCTGTAGCATGAATCGGTGTTCCGGTAGGTGCTGTAAAATCCAACCCTTCATGCATCTTTGGAATCTTATAGATCGGATCAATACGCATACCAAAGCCCGATGCAATGTGCGACAACTGTTTATTTGAAATAGGTTGAATGGCCGGAATAGATGTCAGTACTTCCGCTTTCTTTTTTATCAGCAATGAAATTTCATCGTAGGATTTAGACTGAATGTAAAGTTGTCTTCTGATCTGATCCATCTTTCCGGCGGCAGTTGCCATCAGTTGTCCGTTATCGTAGTTCATCAGTTCACGGTATTTGTTAATACCACCTGACCCGGCCTGCCGTACACTTGAAGGGATCGGCTCTGCCTCAAAAATCACCCTGTAGATATTATCATCACGGTCTTCGAGGTCAGTCACTACTGCCGACATCTGATCGAGCTTCTTATTCAGCAACTCATATTCCAGTTGCATCTGGGTGAGTTCGCGACGCAACGCTTTTTCCTTTGGAGAATCGAGGTAGGTGTAAGCGAGGTACACTATA
>JBDSEW010000231.1:0-22431 GCA_039919825.1 Chitinophagales bacterium
GCGGTTCGTTGAAATCTTTGAGTAACAGCACCGCATTGCTGTCGGCAAATATTTTATGCTGTACCTCTGTTCCTTTAAAATCAGAGTCGGAACTGTTAAGCAGATCCATGAGGTGGTTGAAGGATGCCTTGCTGTGTTTTTTCTTCAGAACATTGATTTGCCGTACTGTTACCAATTTGTAATTCACAAAAAAGGCAATGCTTTGCAGGATGAGCGAGAGCTTTTCCTGGTATTCCACGCAGCGTCTTTCAATTTCGTCGGTGGTAAGATTGATCTGGTAGTGGCCAATCTCATTACGTTCAGGCACCCAGAAATCCAGCAGCTCAAGAAATTTATTATTGAAGCTGGTATTTTTTTCGATGATGAAATGATTGGTGTTACTTTGGGCAAATGCTTTGCAAATAGCCCTGATCAGCCAGGAATAATTTCCAAGTGAGAGTGTGTTGATCCTGTTTTGAAACTGCAGCATAAAATCGTTCGACAGCTCAATATTTTTTTTTAACCGCTCTTCCCACAACTGGGCCAGCATCACAAACGATAAAAACTGCATCGTGCGCTCAATGGTTTTAAAGAGCTGGTCGAGGCGGCCACGGTCTAGACTGCGCATAGACCCTGAGAACAACCTCCGCAATTCGACTCCTATGGGCCATGGAAAATTCCGGATGATCAGATCACCGAGAATCCGGACATCTGCTTCCTCACCGATTTCATCAGGGATCAGGTGCTTTTGAAGGGCCGGTTTGCATTCGGCCATTTTCGAAAACACATCCTTTATCAGTTTTTCATTCATGAAGCGGTTCTGACTTTGTCTTAATCGCAACCAATTTAATAATAATATCCAAGAGATGTTTTCAAAACGTGGTTTCGGTACACGAGCTATTTGCTTTACACATGTGCCTGTTTGGCGGAGCCAAGAACCGGTTTTATAACTTCTGCTTACTTTTTTTGGCAATTAGTATTCAATCCAGTTACTTTACAACAAGTCTTATCCAAACCCATTGGCCGATAGGCCGTCAAAAAAAATAATCTGCTACGTTGCTTGCGCAAACGACACAGGTTTTAAACTACTACCGGCTATTCATGATTTCGCAGTAGTGTTGAAACCGGGTAAGCTTCGTAATACAATGTATTGACGGTAATTTTGGGTGCACCAATTTTTAAGTTCATAAGAATAATTATTGCTTAAGTGAAAACAAAACCACTTCAGGACTTACTTACTCAAATCCGAACTTCTTTTCTGGGAGAAGACCTGATGCGGAAATATGAGAAAGAAAAATCTCCGCTGAGAGCAGAATTATTCAGTACTGAACAATTAGAACAGTATGCCAAAACGCTGGCTGCTGAACATACATTGAGCAATGCACCGTCACCCGATCAATTGCTGAAACGACTTGCAGAAAACAAAGAAATGCTGCTGGAAGTACACAGCCTGATCACTGAATCAGCGAAAGAAAACAAGATTATCGCACCCGCCGGTGAATGGCTACTTGATAATTTCTACCTGATTGAAGAACAAATTTATACCGGTAAAAAACATTTACCAAAAGGATATAGTGAGGCCCTGCCACAACTTGGAAAAGGTTCATCAGCCGGACTTCCACGGGTATACGATATCGCGCTGGAAATAATATCGCACAGCGATGGCCGTGTAGACATCAGGAGTCTTTTCAGTTTTGTAAAGGCTTACCAGACCGTTACTCCATTAAAGCTTGGAGAATTATGGGCCATTCCCATCATGCTTCGTCTTGCATTGATTGAGAACCTTCGCCGGCTTGCTGCTCAATTAGCGATGGACCGAATCAACAAGAACCTGGCTGATTACTGGGCGGCCCAGATGACGGAAACTGCGGAGAAAGATCCAAAGAGTTTGATTGTTGTAACTGCTGACATGGCACGATCCGGCCCACCGATGGTGAGTTCATTTGTTGCAGAACTCACTCGCCGCCTGCTGGGTAAAGGTCCGGCCCTGGCATTACCGCTCACCTGGATAGAACAGCGTTTATCGGAAAATGGCCTTTCCACAAATGGCCTGGTGCACCAGGAAAATCAACAGCAGGCGGCAGACCAGGTTTCCATGAGCAACAGCATTGGCAGCCTTCGTTTTTTAAACAATACCGATTGGCGTGAATTTGTGGAGATGACCAGTTTGGTAGAGGAAACACTTCGGGAAGACCTTAATGGAACGTATGCACAAATGGATTTTCATACCCGTGACCATTACCGGCACGTGGTGGAAAAAATTTCCAAATACAGCGATTTTTCTGAGCAGCAGGTAGCCGCCACCGTTGTTCGGCTTGCCAAAGAAAATGTGCAAAGTAATGACACTGGTTCAGGACACATTGGTTATTTCCTGATCGGCAAAGGAGCAGCTGCTGTAGAAAAGCTGGCGGGATTGAAATGGCCACGGAAAGAAATGTTCAGAAAGTTTGTAGCTAAGCATCCGCTATCGCTATTCATCAATTCCACATTATTGATCACCTTTTTGCTGAGCGGAGCTTTGGTGCTGAAAGCTTACCAGGAAGGATGTTCCATGCAATGGCTCATCGTTGTTGCCATCGTCTCCCTCATCAGCACCAGTCATCTTGCGGTTACTTTCATTAATTGGCTGGTAACATTATTGATCTACCCGCATTTTCTGCCACGAATGGACTATTCAACAGGCATTCCTGCTGAATCGCGAACATTGGTGGTGGTACCTACCCTGCTGAATTCGATGCCAACGCTGGAAGGTTTATTGGAAACCATGGAAGTTCGTTTTCTCGCAAACAGGGATAAGCATTTGCATTTTGCGTTGCTTACAGATTTCGCAGATGCAAAAACCGAAACACTTCCGGAAGATGAATTCCTGCTTGAAACGGCGCGGCTACGCATTGAAGCACTTAATAAAAAATACCACCGCGAAAAGAACGATACTTTTTTTCTCTTTCATCGTCCGCGACGCTGGAATGCCCCTGAAAAAATATGGATGGGATATGAACGCAAACGCGGCAAGCTCAGTGACCTGAACACCCTGCTGCTCAACGGATCTAAAGATTCCTTTTCAGTAATCGTAGGGGAAGAAGAAATATTCTCTCAGGTGAAATATGTGATTACGCTGGATACAGATACACAACTTCCGAGAGAAGCAGCCTGGAAAATAATTGCCACCATTGCTCATCCCCTGAATCATGCACATTTCCATTTTAAAAAGGGACGGATCACTGAAGGTTACGGCATTCTTCAGCCAAGGCTTGCAACGAGTTTACCACGAGCCGGTAGTTCGCTGTTTGCAAAGATGCATGGCAATGAACCGGGCATTGATCCATATACAAGGGCAGTATCAGATGTGTACCAGGACCTGTTGGAGGAAGGTTCTTTTATTGGAAAGGGAATTTATGAAGTAACGGCTTTTGAAGCGGCACTGAAGGACCGGTTTCCCGAAAACAGGATTCTGAGTCATGACTTGCTGGAAGGATGTTATGCACGATCAGGACTGATCAGCGATGTGCAGCTATATGAAGAATATCCTTCCGGTTATCTGGCGGATATGAAACGGCGCCATCGCTGGATACGAGGGGACTGGCAAATCGGGCGGTGGTTGTTTCCCCGTGTTCCCGGCCCCGGAAACCGTACGATAAAAAATCCGCTTTCTACTTTATCCCGCTGGAAAATATTTGATAACCTGAGGCGCAGTTTGGTACCTCCTGCTTTGCTGCTGCTGCTATTGTTTGGATGGATCATCTCCGCTTCACCCTGGTTCTGGACAATTTCTATTGTCGGCATCATCATCACCACTTCAGTACTTGTATTTCTCTGGGACATTTATAAAAAGCCCTCAGAGGTGCTGTTGCTGCAGCATACCATCAATTCAATTCAAAATGTGCTTCTCAATTTTATACAGCATGTGTTCACATTTATCTGCCTTCCATACGAAGCATACGCTAATATAGACGCCATCATGCGCACCAACTGGCGGATGTTTATCAGCCATAAAAAATTGCTGGAATGGAATCCTTCTACCAATGCAGTGCGCGACAACAAAAGTCTTTTTGCTTTTTATTTGTCGATGTGGGTTGGGCCTTTTACAGGAGTTGCCTTATTTATTTATCTCTCTGCCTTCGCACCTATTGCATTAACCATTGCAAGCCCGATACTGTTGCTTTGGATGGCATCACCTTTTGTTACCTGGTGGATCAGTATTCCACATGGTGGAAAAAAGAAAAATATCGATCGTCGGCAAACGGACTTTCTCCGGCGCATGGCACGTAAAACATGGGCCTTTTTTGAAAATTTTGTAGGACAGGAAGATAACTGGCTGCCACCAGATAATTACCAGGAGCACATGGTTTCAAGAATTGCGCACCGCACTTCACCTACCAACATGGGGCTTTCTCTTCTGGCCAATTTAACGGCCGGCGATTTTGGATATATAACCACAGGGCAATTTATTGAACGTTCCAGCCATTCCCTGCAAACGATGCAGCAACTGGAAAAATACCGTGGCCATTTTTATAACTGGTATGATACACGTTCACTGGGAACACTTGCACCAAAGTATATTTCAACGGTAGATAGCGGGAACCTTGCCGGTCACCTGCTGGTAATGAAACAGGGATTGCTGTCCTTCATCAATCAACCAATAATTTCGTTCCGCTTATTTGAAGGACTGCGTGATACAGCAGGTGTGCTTTCAGAAAAAATGGTAGAGAATCTTTTACTTCAGAATTTTGATGAAGAGATAGCTGCAGCATTGCAGGACACTACACAAACTACTGAAACCATAAAAATTCATCTCGACAATCTTTTCCTGATTGCGAAAAATATTTTCCAACTATTCGAAGGAGACATTGACAGTGAAGCACAACGATGGTCAAGTAAGCTTTTGTTACAGTGTCAAAGTTCAAGAGAAGAACTCTTGTTTTTAACTCCATGGCTATCCACACCGGTGACGCCGAAAAAATTCAATGATCTTAAAAATGAGATCATGAATATTCCAACCCTGTATGAGTTATCCAACATAAATGATGAATGGTTGCCGAAGATCAATATACAGCAGGCTGCTGAGTTTACGACTGAAGAAAATGAATGGCTTAATGCTATGCGTCTTCACATTAAAGATGCAGCAGGCAAAGCAAAAGAAAGAATATTAATACTCGAACAGCTTGCTCAGCAATGCCATGTGTTTTCAGATATGGAGTATGATTTTATACTTGACAAGGCCAAAAATTTGTTAGCCATTGGATATAATGTGGATGAACACAGGAGAGATGCAGGATTTTATGACCTGCTTGGTTCTGAAGCCCGGCTTGCAGTATTTGTTGCGATTGCACAGGGAAAAATTCCGCAGGAAAGCTGGTTTGCATTGGGCCGGCAGCTTACCAACCCCGGCACTGATCCGGTGCTGCTGTCCTGGAGCGGTTCGATGTTTGAATACCTGATGCCATTAACCGTAATGCCGGATTATGAAAACACATTGCTCTATCAAACCAATAAAGCTGTAGTGCAACGGCAAATCGAATACGGAAAAAAACACGGGCCGGTGTGGGGTATCTCAGAGTCCGGATATAATATGATGGATGCACAACTTAATTACCAGTACCGGGCATTTGGTGTTCCCGGTGTTGGACTGATGCGTGGGTTAGGTGAAGACATGGTGATTGCACCCTATGCTTCTGTAATGGCACTGATGGTAAACCCGGATGAAGCTGTGAAAAATATGCTGGTGATGGTAGAAGAGGGTTTTGAAGGGAAGTTTGGATTTTTTGAAGCCATTGATTATACACCTGCCCGCTTGCCGAGAGGCCAGGCTTATGCGATTGTAAAATCCTACATGGCCCATCATGAAGGCATGAGTTTACTCTCGCTGGCTTATCACCTGCTCGATCAACCAATGCAAAAAAGGTTTGAAGCGGAAGCACAATTCCAGGCTACCTTATTGCTGCTCCAGGAACGAGTTCCG
Source organism: Chitinophagales bacterium (assembly GCA_039919825.1). Taxonomy (GTDB): domain Bacteria; phylum Bacteroidota; class Bacteroidia; order Chitinophagales; family UBA10324; genus JACCZZ01. The sequence goes on from JBDSEW010000231.1 coordinate 5,939, forward strand.
AAGGTTACCTCTTTCTATTCACCTACCATTGCAATATCAGAAATTGGCCCTTCCACTGCTGATATGCAAATGAGGGTGATCAATACTGCTAATACACCGGTACCCGAAGTACAACTTTTATCCAATGGAAAGTATCATGTGATGGTAACAAATTCCGGTGGGGGCTACAGCCGCTGGAAAGACATCGCAATAAACAGATGGAGGGAAGATACCACCTGCGATAACTGGGGAAGTTTTGGTTTCATACGTGACCTGGAGAGCCGCGCATTTTGGTCGTCGTCACATCAGCCAACGTTGCACCAGGCAGAAAACTATGAAGTGATCTTCTCACAGGGCCGTGCAGAATTCCGCCGCCGGGATCACCATATTGAAACACATACAGAGATCGTGGTATCATCGGAAGATGATGTAGAGATGCGGCGTTTGCGCATCACCAACCGGTCACGCAAACGCAGGGTGCTTGAAATTACCAGCTATGCAGAAGTAGTGTTAAACAATGCGGTAACAGATGCAATACATCCTGCCTTCAGCAATCTTTTTGTTCAGACGGAAATTATCAGTGCACGACATGCTATTGTGTGCACTCGCCGTCCGCGTTCTATCCATGAACAACCGCCTTGCATGTTTCACCTCATGAAAGTGCATGAAGCAACTGTTCAGGATATTTCCTATGAAACAAACCGTGATGCATTTATCGGGCGCGGGAATACGATTGCTGATCCTGCAGTAATGAATCACGAAGAAAAATTATCAGGTAACCAGGGTTCTGTGTTAGATCCTATTGTGGCTATTCAATACCGCATCCATCTGAATCCACAGGAGTCGGTAACACTCGACATGGTTTTCGGTATTGGTCCCACACGTGAAATATGTGATGGACTGATAGAAAAGTACCAGGACCGCCACATGATTGACCGCGCCTTTGAACTTGCGTGGACACACAACCAGGTGCTCCTAAGGCAGATCAATGCTACCGAGACAGATTCACAATTGTATAACCGCCTTGCCAGCTCATTGATTTATGCAAATGCTTCTCTGCGTGCAGATGCAGGTACGCTGATCCGCAACCAGCGTGGGCAATCGGGATTGTGGAGTTATTCCGTTTCGGGTGATTTACCGATTGTTTTATTACAGGTGGAAGACAATGCGAATATTGAACTGGTGAAACAACTGGTGCAGGCGCATGCCTATTGGCGGTTCAAAGGTTTGGTGGTTGATTTGGTGATCTGGAATGAAGATCATGGCGGGTACAGGCAGGTATTGCAAAATCAAATCCTTGCACTGATCAATCCCGGCATCAATACAGATCTCCAGGATAAACCGGGTGGAATCTTTATCAGGTCAGCAGATCAGATCAGCAATGAAGACCGGATATTATTTCAAACAGTAGCACGTGTAGTTATTTCTGATAAGCTGGGAACATTAGAGGGACAGATCAACCGCCGCAGCAGGCTGAAAGGAATTGTGCCACTCTTCACTCCGCTTAAGTTTTATCCGACAGTAGAAACTTCTATTGCACTCCGCATCAACCTGCAGTTCTTCAATGGCATTGGTGGATTTGCGCCGGATGGAAAAGAATATTTAATCACTACCACACCAGATAATATAACACCTGCTCCATGGGTGAATGTACTGGCCAATCCCAGGTTCGGAACAGTGATTTCGGAAAGCGGTCAATCGTATACGTGGATTGAAAATGCGCATGAGTTCCGGTTGACTCCATGGAATAACGATCCTGTTTCTGATACTTCCGGGGAACATTTCTATTTGCGGGATGAAGAGAGTGGCCGTTTCTGGTCACCTGCACCATTGCCGGTTCGTGGAAAGTCTCCGTATACCACACGACATGGATTTGGGTACAGTGTGTTTGAACATAGTGAAGATGGCATTCAATCGGAAATGTGGGTGTATGTGGATTTGCAAGAGGCCATAAAATTCACGGTTATAAAAGTGCGCAATCAATCAGGAAGGGACCGTCGTTTTTCTGCTACCGGTTATGTTGAATGGGTGCTGGGTGATATGAGGCCCAAAACTGCAATGCACATTGTTACCGAAGTGGACCTGAACAGCGGCGCCATCTTCGCGCGCAATTCTTACAATACGGAATTTGGCAGCCGTGTCGCTTTCTTTGATGTGAATGATTCGAAGCAAACCATCACTACGGATTGGACTGAATTTATTGGCCGCAATGGAAACCTCAGAAATCCGGATGCCATGAGCAGGGCGAGGCTCTCCGGAAAAACGGGTGCGGGACATGATCCCTGTGCAGTAATACAAGTAGCATTTAATATAGAAGCGGGCGAAGAGTATGAAATTGTTTTCCGCATCGGTTGTGGAATCGATGCCAGCGAGGCAAGCAACCTGGCGAAGCAATTTCGTGGCAGAACTGCAGCGCGCGAGGCATTGGAACGTGTTCGAAAATACTGGTCGAAAACGTTGTGTGCAGTGCAAATAGAAACTCCAGATGCTTCATTGAATTTGCTTACCAATGGATGGCTCAACTATCAAACACTGGCTTGCCGCCTTTGGGCGCGAAGCGGATTTTATCAATCAGGGGGAGCATTTGGGTTTCGGGATCAGCTACAGGATGTATTATCGATCCTGCATACGGAGCCGGGCTTGGCGAGGGAACAAATATTGCTCTGCGCTTCCCGCCAGTTTAAAGAAGGAGATGTGCAGCATTGGTGGCATCCCCCACAGGGTAGAGGTGTGCGGACACGCTGCTCAGATGATTTTCTCTGGTTGCCCTTTGTGACCGCGCGGTACGTAACCACCACCGGAGATACAGGTATCCTGGATGAAATGACAAGTTTCCTCGAAGGGCGGTTGTTAAATGCAGGTGAAGAATCCTACTTTGATCTTCCATTGCATTCACACCAGTCGGCGAGTTTGTATGACCATTGTGTAAAAGCCATTGAACACGCATTACATTTTGGAGAGCATGGACTGCCGTTTATAGGCTCAGGTGATTGGAATGATGGAATGGACAAGGTAGGCGAACATGGAAAGGGAGAAAGTGTGTGGCTGGCATTTTTTCTGTATGATGTGCTCAACAGGTTTTCTGAAATAGCACGCTTGTATGATGATTCCGTTTTTATGGATCGCTTCAAGGCCCAGGCAAATCAATTGAAAAAGAACATAGCAAAAAATGGCTGGGATGGTGAATGGTATCGCCGTGCTTATTTTGATGATGGCACTCCGCTTGGTTCAAAAGAAAATGCTGAATGCCAGATTGATTCTATTGTCCAGAGCTGGTCGGTGTTATCAGGAGCAGGTGATGCTCCCCGTTCACTCATGGCATTGGATAATGCTGACAAACGGCTGGTTCGAAACAAGGATGGCATCATTCAACTCTTTGATCCTCCTTTTGATACTTCTGATTTGAACCCGGGTTACATCAAAGGATATGTTCCAGGTGTGCGCGAGAATGGAGGCCAATACACACATGGTGCCATCTGGATGATAATGGCTTTTGCAGCACTGCGCGACAATAAGAGGGCATGGGAATTATTGGACATGATCAATCCCATTCATCATGGAAATACTCCACGTGAAATCGCGATTTATAAAGCAGAGCCCTATGTAGTAGCTGCTGACGTATATGCCATTCCCCTTCAGGTAGGACGTGGTGGCTGGACATGGTACACGGGATCTGCAGGATGGATGTACCAGTTGATAGTAGAATCATTGCTGGGAATAAAAGTGGAAGGCAACGTGATGAAATTTGACCCGTGTCTTCCTGCAGCATGGGAATCATTGAAAGTGACTTACAAGTATCGAATGACCGTCTATTCAATTCTTTTCGGACAACAGCAAAACAACAGCAAAGACCGCTCATGCACCGTTTCTGTTGATGGCACGGAACAAAAAAATAATGCGATTGAACTTGTTGATGATGGTTTGCAACATGAGGTGAAGGTGGTGATTGGATAACCCAGAAAGAAAAAGGAGCAAATCCATAGTCAACCCTGGCATTGCGAATTCTGCCTTCATTACACTTCTACGAGGACAACTTCCGGCAATACATTTTAATTACACAATCCTTCCATCCAGCAGGTTGATAATGCGTGAACCATAGGATGCATTTTTTTCAGAGTGTGTTACCTGGATAATGGATACACCTTCCTTATTCAGTTCTCTGAACAGTTCCATAATACTTTCGCCCTGCTTCGAGTTCAGGTTCCCGGTCGGTTCATCAGCGAGTAATAATTTAGGTTTTGCAATCAATGCACGCGCCACACCGACCAATTGTTGCTGGCCACCTGAAAGTTGTGCAGGAAATAAATTTTTCTTCCCAACAATCTGGAACCGGTCAAGCATGTCTGCCACCATTGCCTTTCTTTCGGAGCCACCTACACCCTGGTAGATCAGTGGTGTTTCAATATTTTCGTAGACATTAAGTTCATCAATCAAATGATACTGCTGAAACACAAAGCCGATGTGTTGCTTAAACAGCTTAGAGCGCTGCTTTTCTTTCATCTCAAAAACCGGCTCATCAAAAAACAGATACTTTCCTTCAGAAGGTTCGTCCAGCATGCCAATGATGTGCAGCAAAGTTGATTTGCCGGAACCGGATGGCCCCATTATAGAGATGAATTCACCTTCACTGACGTCAAGGTCAAGATTATTAAGAATATAAGTCCGGCCACCGCCGGCAGGATACCATTTACTAATGTTTCTTAGTTGGAGCATTGGGTGAGGTTTGAGTTGTGAGTTTCAGGTGCGAAATGTTTTGGTAGTTACAAGGTGCGTATGTTGGGAAATTTGTTATTCAGTAGTGAGTAGTGACTATTCACTCCTCAACGCTCTCACCGGATTTGCATTTGCTGCCCTGAGTGTTCTAAGGCAAAGTATGGTTAAAGCAATCAACAACATGATTGATCCTCCCGACAAAAACACCCACCAATCAAGTGTTGTACGATAAGCAAAGTTGTCCAGCCATTTATTCATAGCCCACCAGGCAAGCGGCACAGCAATTAAAAATGCCCATGCAATAAGTTGGATGAAATCCATTGACAACAGCATTACAATTTGTTGCACCGTTGCTCCAAGCACTTTTCTTACACCAATTTCTTTTGTTCTTTGATTGGTTGTATAAATAGCAAGGCCCAGTAATCCAAGACAACTGATTAAGATGGCGAGCGCAGTGGCCCAGCTAAGGAGCCTGGAAATATTTTTCTCATTTTCATAAAATGAGGCAATGGTTTGATCATAGAATCGATATTCAAAATCATCTTCGGTATAAACCTCGTTCCACGAATTTCTCATTTTACTAATAGCCGTCTGCCAAAGTGCTCCATCATCTCCATGTGGCTTCAGCAGGATGTGAAAACTGCTGTAATTGCGTGCTGCGCTGGTATAGATCAATGGAGCAATAGGTGTACGCATTGACTTGCTGTTAAAATCTTTCAGCACACCAACAATGGGAAAAGGATGGTTGTGCGTCAGCATTTTCCCAATCGCATCTTCGGGATGTTCAAAGCCAAGGAACCGCGCATAATTTTCGTTGATGAGGTATTCAATGGTAGTATCACTCGATCGCGGGAATCGCCCCGCAAGTAATTTCATGTTGTACAGTTTGAAATAGTCTTCATCTGCATTTTTAAATTCAACTGTGGTTTCAATTTTTTTATCACCATTCTCAAAACTCATGGTCTGGCTCGAAGAACCGGTATAAGCCGGTGGAGTACCGGCCAGGGTAACACTTTCAATTTCAGGAATGGCTTTCAGCTTCTCCATTAAAACAGTTCTTAGTCCGGGATCTTTACTGAAGGGTGCACCAATGTTAACGATTGCATCTTTGCGGAATCCAATGTCCTTATTCACCGAATAGTGTATTTGCTTGCTGACAAGAATCGTTGCGATGATGAAAAATTGTGCACCTGCAAACTGTGTAACCGTTAACGATTTCCGCAGCCATGCCTTTCTTGTTTTGGTGTTATTTCCAAGCGTTTGGTTTTTTAAGACCGTTACGGGTTGAAATCCTGACAATACCATTGCAGGATAGAAACCTGCCAGCAGGGTAACCACTACCAACAGCACCAAAAGAAAAATAATTACATGAGGTTCCACAATCATGTTGAAATTGATTGCGGAAGGAATGAAGTCGCTGAAGATTTTTAACAACCATGGAATAAAGAGTAATGAGAGCAGGGTAGAGATAAAGGCAAGCAGGAATGTCTCGCTGAGGAATTGAAAGATCAACTGCCGTTTTGAACCTCCCATGGTTTTTCGGATGCCAATTTCTTTGGCACGTTGTGAAGCTTGCGCCGTATTCAGGTTGATGAAGTTGATACATCCGAGCAGGAGAAGGAATGCTGCAACAGCCAGTAAACCATACAGCACGGATTTATCCGCCTGCTTCTGGTTGTAGTTTCCATAGTCAGCATTGAAATGAAGATCACTCAGTGGTTGCAGCAGGTGATCTGTTGTTAAAAATTCATCCTTAACATATTTTGCTCTTAGTGAAACAAAATGATTTTCTATTTGTGAAGTTGACGCTCCGGGTTTCAGCTTCACGAAAAACTGGGAGGCAGAACCTACACTTCCCCATTCTTCCCATCCGTAGTTATTCTTCAGGTTGCTGTTGATTAGTGTTGCAAACGAAATGAATTCTTTGAAAGAGAAGTCGGTGATCTCATCAAGGTCCTTTACCACACCAACTACAGTGGCTTCTATTGAATCATCGTAAATAATTCTTTCACCAATTGCCTGAGAAATATCGTCAAAAGGAAAATAGGTTCTTGCGCGACTTTCTGACAACACTACCTGATGGAGTTGTGTAAATGATGATGGAGTTCCTGCAATCCACTGGTAAGAAAACAAACTGAAGTAATGATCGTCAGCGAAAATAATGTTGTCCTGCTTTTTGTAAATTTTTGGAGCTGCGTTGGTGGATGGTATCGCCACTTTTGCGTTATCATACAAAATAAAATGAGACGCGTCTTCCAAACCTGGCACTTCATTTCTTGCAACAGCAGGTAAAGGTGCCGGCACTCCTGAGTTTTTAAATGGCTGATCGGGAAATTGCATGATAGAAACCACGCGATAGATGCGATCTCCATCTTTCTCAAACTTATCAAAGCTGAGTTCATAGTGGACTATCAGGTAGATCACTAAGGAAGCACTGATGCCTACGGAAAGTCCCAGCAGGTTGATGGCTGTGAATACTTTGTGGCGCAGGAAGCTTCTGAATGCGGTTTTGAAATAATTTCTGATCATGGTTATCTTCTTTTATTCAGTTCTTAAACTTTTGACCGGATTTGCAATGGCTGCCTTTATCGCCTGGAAACTCACTGTTATTAAAGTGAGCAGTAAAGCAGCAAGCATTGCAGTTCCAAAAATCCACCAGCTGATGGTTACCCTGTAAGCAAAATCCTGTAACCACTTGTTCATTCCCAGCCAGGCAATTGGAAAGGCAATGATGGCTGCAATAAGAACGAGGCGCAGGAAGTCTTTGGAAAGCAATGCAACAATACTTCCGATGCTTGCCCCCAAAACTTTGCGAATGCCGATCTCCCGCGCTCTTTTTTGGGTGGCATACATAATCAATCCCAACAGTCCCATGCATGCGATGAAAATCGCCAGCCCTGAAAAGATTACAAACAGATCCTGCATCGTTTCTTCAGACTCGTAAAGATTTGTGAGCTGCTGATCGAGAAAAGAAATTTGGAAAGGATGCTGCGGCAGGTAATGATCCCAGGTTCTTTCAATGCCGGTTAACGTGCTTTTAAATTGCGATGATTGAATACGAACAGCTGCTACCGGCATTACATTTTGAAACTTGCTGCTGTTTATAAAAATCAGCGGGGTGATCATTTGATGTAGGGACTGAAAATGGAAATCCTTCACAACACCTACTACTGTCAAGGTTTGTGGAGTGCCGTCAGGAAGGCTGAAGAATCCATCCGGAGTGATCACCTGCTTGCCAATAGGATCCGTGAATCCAAATTCTTCGGCTGCCTTTTGATTCAGCACTACAGACAATGAATCGGTAGCAAGATCTTTTGAAAAAAATCTCCCCTTCACAATAGGAATATCAAGCGCTGAGAGGTACTGGTCATCGACAATAAGTCCTCTTCCGGTCAGCATTTTTTTCGAACCCAACGATTGAATTGAAAGTCCGAAGAAATTTTGTTCGCCCGGCAAGGCAGTGGCCGAGGAAACACTCTCCACTCCTGGAATTTTATACAGGTCGTTCTTAAATGATTCTATCTGCTGGTTGAGCAGGTCAGTACGGTTTAAGATGATTACATGATCTTTTTTAAATCCCAGCTGATCGCTGAGCATGTACTGCATTTGCCGGTTTACAATAAGCGTGGCAATGATGAGTATCACTGAAATCGCAAATTGAAAAACGACAAGGCTATTGCGAATAAATCGCCCTTTAGGATTGAAGCTGAATTTTCCTTTCAAAACGATAATAGGTTCGAATGAAGAGAGGACAAATGCCGGATACAATCCTGATAAGATTCCTACTAATAGTGTCATGCTAAAGAATATCAGTATAGAAAATGGCAATAATAAAACCGACAAATTCAGGTGTGTTCCAAAAAGCTGATTGAAAAATGGAACAGCTATTACTGCAAGTAACAGTGCAACCAACACGCCGATAAAACTAATAATCACTGATTCGAATAAGAATTGCCAGATCAGCTCTCTTCTCTCTGAACCAAAGGTTTTCCGTATACCCACTTCCTTTGCCCTGTCGAGTGACCTTGCAGTAGAAAGGTTGATAAAGTTTATGCAAGCGAGAAACAAGATGAAGAAAGCGATGATGATAAAAGCATACGTGATCTTAATACTACCATTGGCACTGAGCTCGGATTCTAAATTTGATGTGAGATGAATATCAGAGAGCTGCTGTAAAAAATAATGATATCCGTTTCCTTCTGCCTGGAAATCTTTAAACGAAATTCCAAAGTTTTTTTCAATATCTCCAGCCACATATTTTTCAATCACTTGTGGAAATTTCGCTTCCAGGGCTATTGCATCTGCAACCGGCGATAACAATAAATAGGTGTAAGCGGAAAAATTAATGTAGTTAGGAGTATTGATAAAGTTTCCCAACGAGGAGGTAGATGCAAGAAAATCAAATGAGAAATGCGCATTCTTTGGTAAGTCTTTGCATACTCCTGTAATAATAGATGCAGCATCATCCATTTGGATGGTCTTTCCCATGGCATTCGTTACGGAGCCAAAATACTTTTTAGCGGTAGTCTCATTTAATACGATGCTGTTTGGTAATATAAGCGCTTTATCGGGATTTCCCTGCAGCAGTGGCAAAGTGAACACAGAGAAAAAATTGGAATCCGTAAACAATACATTTTTTTCAATGAATACCTTATCATCGATGCGGATAAAAACTCCCTGCTGTTGCTGAAAATTAAACAACCGGACACTTTGCTGAATTTCCGGAAACTCCTTGTGCATTGCATCGCCAATCGATAGCGGAATGATGGCATAGGATGTTGAACGGCCTGGATAACGTCTCTCCAGGGCTACCCTGTAAATGCGATCCTTATTCACATTAAAATTATCAAAACTCAACTCACCAGCTACAAAAAGGATGATCACCAAACACACGGCCATCCCGATAGCAAGTCCTAAAATATTGAGCAGGGTGTAGCCCTTTCTCTTTATCATATTGCGCACGGCAACTTTGAAATAATTTTTGAGCATAATTTGATAGTTTTTAGTAGGTCGTTGTCAATTGATCGGTAGATTTTATTATTCCGTTCGAAGTGATTTTACCGGATTTGCAATAGCTGCTTTAATTGCCTGAAACCCGACAGTAAGCAAAGCAATGATGATGGCAAGAGCTGCTGCCAGTAAAAAGATCCACCAGCTAATGCTTACTCTGTAGGCAAAGTCTTCGAGCCATTTGTTCATTCCAAACCATGCAATGGGAAATGCTATGAGTGCTGCAATGGCCACGAGTTTCAGGAAATCTTTAGATAGCATGGAGACAATATTTATTACGGTAGCTCCGAGCACTTTTCGGATACCGATCTCCTTAGTGCGTTGTTCGGCTGCATAGGTCACCAGGCCAAATAACCCGAGACAGGCGATCAGGATGGCAAGGATAGCGAAGGAGATGAAAATTTTTCCTATCCGCTGATCTGACTGGTACGCCGTGTTGAAGTCATCATCCATAAATGACCAGGCAAAGGGCTGACCCGGCGCCATTGAGTTCCATTTATCTCCGATCTGCAAGATGAGACCGGGAATGTTGTGGGTGGAAACACGGACTGCAATGCTGCCATGCTCCTCACTTCGGAACAATGCCAATGGGGTAACTTGCTGACGGAGTGAGTTGAAATTGAAGTCTTTCAAAATGCCGATGATATGATATGCTTTGATATCTCTTGTCTCAATACTTTTCAGGTAGTAAAGCTTTTCATTAAGCGGATCTTTGAAACTCAAAAGCTTTGCCGCCGCTTCATTGATGATGACACCATCTGAATCGGTAGCAAGCTCTTTAGAAAAGTTTCTTCCTTTCAAAAGCTCAATTCCAAGCGCAGGAATATAATCTTCATCCACCTGCCAGTTCTGCATCGACACTGCCTTTTTCTGATCGAGCGTTGGATCTTCAAAAAGCGGGCTGTCGCTGCGATAAGGTCCTGTAGGTAAAAAGCCCGTCATGGTAGTTGCCTCCACGCCGGGAAGATTGCTCACCTCTTCTTTAAAAATTTTTGCCTGCTCGTGAAGCGAATAACAATTTTGAATGATAAGCACCTGGTTGCGGTCGTACCCTAGATTTTTGCTGCGGATATAATTGAGTTGGTTGTAAATGATTACAGTTCCAACAATGAGTATGATGGAAATGGCAAACTGAAATACCACGAGGCTGCTGCGTAACCAGTTTCCTTTGAAGCCGGCTGAAAATTTTCCTTTCAGCACTTCGATTGGTTGAAAGCGTGACAGGAAAAAGGCAGGGTAACTTCCTGCCAGCAAACCCACCAGCAATACAATCAACAACAATGCGGGCAGCATCCATGAAAGTGAGATAGCGGAAAAGGAGATTGCTTTTCCTGAAAGCTGATTGAAATAAGGAAGCATCAACGCCACCACCAAAAAGGAAAGGAGCAGTGCAAAGAAACTGACGAGGATGGATTCGGTAAGAAACTGCGACACGAGGTGAACGCGTAAAGAACCAATTACTTTTCTCACACCCACTTCCTTCGCACGGTTCGATGACCGTGCAGTGGAAAGATTCATGAAGTTAACGCAGGCAATCAGCAGAATAAAAATCGCAATCACCGAAAAAATGTAAATGTATTCCATATCACCGTTTGCACCCAGCTCTGCAACTTTATTGGAATGCAGGTGAATCTGATCAAGTGGCATGACGGAATACTTCACATAGTTTCCGCTCTTTGCAAAATCATCCTTGTTTACGTTGAGCACCTGTTGTGCCTGCGGAAGAATATATTGATCAACAATTCCATTGATCTTCGATTCTAATGCTTTAACATCCGTCTCTGGCCGAACCACGATGTAGGTGTTAAAATTATTACTGAGCCAATTGTCTTCCTTGCTTTCTATTGACTCGCTTAATGCAACCAGGAAGTCGAAATTGAAATGAGATTGCGAAGGAATATTTTCGATTACACCGGTGACCTTATAGCTGCCGGTATCATTGATCATCAGCGTTTGGCCGACTACATCGGTGCTATTGAAATATTTTTCTGCAGTGCTTTTGGTGATTACCATCGAATGAGGTTCGGTGAGTGCCGTTTTTGGATCACCGGAAATCAAGGGTAACGTGAAAATATCGAACAGCGCAGATTCAGTATAGATGACCTTGTTCTCCTGGATGTTTTCATTTCCTTTCTTTACCAAAAAGCCCCCGTAGTCACGAAAGCGAACACTACTTTCTATCTCCGGATAATCCTTCAACAATACGCCACTCATCAGTGGTGGAGTAACCGCGAGAATAAAATTGGTTCCTCCAAACTGAATATCTCCATCAATACGGTAAATGTTTGCGCCCTTTTTGTTGTACTGATCATAATTCAATTCATATTGAACGAAGAGCACGATCAACAGGCAGGTTGCCAGACCCACTGCTAATCCAAAAATATTAATCGCGGAGAAGCTTTTGTTCTTCCAGAGATTGCGGAGGGCGACTTTCAGATAGTTCTTTAGCATGAGTAGTTAGTAGCGAGTAGTTAGTAGTTAGTAGTTAGGAAGTCGTTAGTTGGAAGTCCTTAGTCGTTAGAAAATGGTCATTCACTTTAAAGTAATCGGGACATAAGCAATGAAGAATTTTTTAATGCTCACTATTCACTGTCCTTATTCCATGCGCAATGATTTAACCGGATTCATGATAGCAGCTTTGATGGATTGATAACTGACGGTAATCAATGCGATCGTGAGTGCTGTAAAGGCGGCTGTTACAAAAATCCACCAACTGATGTTGATGCGGAATGCGAAATCTTCCAGCCATTTGTTCATTGCCCACCAGGCAATGGGAAATGCAGCGATCACTGAAAGCAAGACGAGCTTTGCAAACTCCTTTGAAAGCAATGCTACCACACCTGAAGCCGTTGCACCAAGCACTTTCCTGATTCCAATTTCTTTGGTGCGGCGTTCCGCAGTGTAAGCTGATAAACCAAAGAGTCCAAGGCAAGCAATGAAAAGAGAGAGTGCTGTGAAGAGTGTGAATACTGCTCCCATCCGCTCTTCGGCGCGGTATTGCGCCTGGTATTCATTATCCAGGAATGCATAATCGAATGGAGAATCGGCGGAAAAAACGGTCCATTTGGATTTTATTTTCCCGATAGTGTTTTCCATTTCATCAGCACGAAGGCGAACAATGGTATAGGAAGTAGAGAGCTGATACGTTTGAGAAGCAACATGAAACAAAGCAAACGGAGCAACGGAATAACGGATGGATTCAATATTAAAATCCTTTGCAACACCGATCACCTGAAAACGCTGATTATTATTTCCGGGATAGCTCATAAACTTCCCGACAGGATCTTTCCAACCAATTTGCTTTACAGCAGCTTCATTCAGAATGACTGATGTTGAATCAGAGAAATCAGGAGAAAAATTTCTTCCTTCCAATAAATTGATCTGCAGTGCCGGAACAAAATATTCATCGACCATAAAAGAATTGAGGGAAATACCTTTTACAGTTTCCTCCTCACTTGCCGTCCGTTCTGGTTCATAGTAATCACCGAAGTTGTCTTTTGTCGGAATGCTGGTTGAAATAGAAGCACTCACCACACCGGGAAGTTGTGTGAGTTGTTGACGGAATGTTTCTTCGCTTTCACCCAGACGATTGGAATTGGAGATCACCATTAAGTTATCACGGCTCCATCCAAGGTTCTTGTTTTGAGTGAAACGCAATTGAAGAAAGACAACCATCGTACAGATGATCAATACTGTAGAAACAGTGAATTGGAGCACCACCAAACCGTTGCGGATAAATTTTGTTCCGGTATTTAATTTGGATGATTGTTGATTTTTTAACACTGCAACAGGCTTGAAGGCAGAAAGATAAAAGGCAGGATAGCTTCCCGCCAATAATCCAATCAGCACTGATAATCCGATTACAAAAATCCAGATGCCATTGGTGAAGAAGGTAGAAAAATCAATGGATTTACCTGCGAGTTGTTCGAATGGTTTTAATGCAAGAGCAACCAATAAAACTCCAATGATCGTAGATAGGAAACTATACAACATTGCTTCCGTCAGAAATTGTTTTATCAATTGACCTTTGACAGAACCCAATACTTTTCTTATACCTACTTCTTTAGCTCTTTTCGATGCCTGGGCTGTGGAGAGATTCATGAAATTAACACAGGCAAGCAAGATTATGAATAATGCAATGGCAGAGAAAATGTAACTGTATTTGATGTCTCCAAGGTTGGTGATACGGCCAGCGATTTCCCTGGAATGAAGATGCACTTCACTCATGGGTTGCAGTTGAAAATCCCACTTACCACCTTTCTTTAAAAATTCATCCATCGGCTGACCGATGCGTTTGAATGCGGTGGCAGCTTGCTGTTTCACCATCGCAGGAAATCCTGCTTCCAGTTTTGCAATCGCCTGTTGATCATTCGGAAAATTATCCCGAAGCTTCACGTAGGTGTTAACCTGTAACCAAACCCAGCTCCAACTGAATTGCTTTACTGCTGGATATGCAACGATAGGAGTGAGGAAATCAAATTCAAACGAAGAGGTGCCTGGAATATCTTTTAATATTCCTGTAACAGCGCAGGGTGTTTTATTATTACCAAGAAGCAATGTTTGTCCCATCGGTTCTTTCCCTCCAAAATATTTTTTGGCCATCTCTTCTGTGATGACAATTGAGTGCGGGTTTTGAAGACAGGTTTTAGAATCACCTGCTATCATTTCATAATTAAAAACCTGTAGGAAGTTGGAGTCGACACCAAAAATCCGGTTTTCGGTAAAGTAGCTTTCTGTATCTTTTGCTTCATAGCGCACTACTGTATTTCCGGGACGATAAATACGGGTGTATGATTCAATTTCAGGAAATGCTGTTGCCAATGCCGGCCCAACTGTTGGAGGTGAATTCGCAGTGATGAACTCAGTGCCATCGAAATTACCGTTCAGATTCACCTGGTAAACACGATCAACATCTTTGAAAAACTGATCGTATTTCCATTCATCAATTAAATAAAATGCAATCAGTATCACACACGCAATTCCAATGGCCAGTCCTACGATGTTAATGGTGCTGTAGACGACGTTGCGACGGATGTTGCGAATGGCTATTTTGAGATATGTTTTGAGCATTAGTTGGAGTTTAGTTGTGAGTGTATCAGGTGTGAGGTTTCAGCATTACTATTCTGTCCGAAGGCTTTTTACTGGGTTCATCATTCCTGCTTTGATGGCCTGGAAGCTGACGGTGAATAGTGCAATGATCAATGCACCGATTCCGGAAAGGAAAAACACCCACCAACTGATGGTGATGCGGTAAGCATAATCTTCCAACCATTTACTCATCATGATCCATGCAATTGGAAATGCGATGAGTGCAGCGATGGAAACCAGTTTCAGGAAATCACGGGAAAGAATAGAAACAATATTGGAGAGCGTTGCACCGAGCACTTTCCTGATACCGATTTCTTTCGTACGCCGTTCAGCCGTGTAAGCAGCAAGTCCGAAGAGTCCAAGGCAGGTAATGAAGATGGCAAGCATGGCAAACAACCGGCTCAATGTTCCTGCGAGCATTTCGCTTTTGAATTGCTTGTCAAACTCTGCATCGAAAAATATATACTCGAAAGGATAGCCCGGATTTCCTTTCTTAAGCACCGCTTCAGTTTTTGCGAGTGCCTCCTTAACGTCGTATCCATCTTTCAACCGGATGAACATATAGTTGAAAGGAACAGGCTGGCAAAAGAAAATAAGCGGATCAGGTTTTTTATACATGTCTGAATAAATGAAATCTTTCACCACACCTATAACCGTTGCCTGCGAATCACCTACTTTAATAATCTGCCCAACAGCATTTTCTTTCCCCATAATTTTCTCCAGTGTTTCATTGATGATGATGCTGGAGGTGTCTGCATTTGCACCTTCATAAAAATCCCTCCCTGCCTTTAGTTGCATTCCTGTAGTAGCGATGTATTGCGCGCTTACCGCTTCAGTGCTGATGAGAATTTCTGATTTGGAATCTTTTCCTTCCCATTCGAATCCACCCGAACTGTTACCCATTTCAATCAGGCTTGAATTGGAGAGCGCAGCATTTTGTACAGCACCTGAAGCAAGCAGGTCCTGCCGGATAGCATCAAACTTATCCATCAGATTACCTTTTGCATCGAGATAGATGAGGTTGTCTTTATTATAGCCCAACGAACGGTGCCTGACATGCTGAACCTGCTGGTAGATGATTACTGTGGCAATAATCAGCACAATAGAAATCACAAATTGTGTTACTACCAATCCCTTGCGAATGAATGCAGCGCTGTTCCTGGTTCCTGCATTCAACCCTTTGAAAACGGAAATAGGATTGAAGGAAGAGAGGTACAATGAGGGATAACTTCCTGCTATTAAACCACTGATGGTGCATATAGCAACCAGGCCAAGTGAGTGCATAGGATTCAGCAGGTCAATCACCAGTTGCTTATCTACTAAATAGTTGAAAGCCGGCAGTGCAAGCAGCACGACCATTACAGCCAGCAATCCTGAAATAAAAGACATGAAGAGTGATTCGCCGATAAACTGACTTACCAGCATACCTCTTCCTGCACCCATCACTTTGCGTACGCCAACCTCCCGTGATCTTTGCTCTGACCTCGCTGTTGCGAGATTCATAAAATTGATACAGGCGATGACCAGTATGATGAGTGCAATAAGTGCAAACAACCGGACGTATTCAATACGGCCACCGGTTTGTTTTCCTTCTTCAAAATTGGAACGCAGCCGCCAGTCATTCACTGCAAATAGAAATGGACGCGCAGAAGCAGTAGTATCATGCCTTTGGATGAAAGGATTCAGCTTCGCATTTACTTGTT
>JBDSEW010000374.1:0-4297 GCA_039919825.1 Chitinophagales bacterium
CCTTCTTTCATCATTATTACATTCGGTTGCTTTAACAGCCCATGCCAATTACTCTATTTCAGAAGTTCGAACACTTTATGGAAAAGGAATTGAAGATGCAACGGCTGCAAAAAAATTATTTGACCTCGTTTCCAATGTTCCGAATGATCCGCTATTGATTGCCTATCGTGGCGGAGCTGAGGCGCTATTGGCAAAGCATGCGCTGAATCCCTACACCAAGCTCGATTACCTTGGGAGATCCATGAATACGCTGAGTCTTGCAGTGAGGGCCGATCCTTCGAATGCAGAGATTAGGTTCATCCGGTTTTCTATCCAGTTTTACATCCCTAAATTTCTTGGATACAGCAAAAATATGCGGGATGATGCACACGTGATTGCAATGAATTTTTCACGGTTAAAGCATTCTGTGGATGCAAAGACATTCCGAAACATTGGTGAATTCATGATGAGCAGTGGCAGTTGCGGTGATTCAGATGTGGCAATGATTCAGCAACAGCTGTTAGTCGTTAGTTAGTTGTTAGGTTATTAGAAGGTATCTCAAAATAGCAGATGTCATCCTGTACTTGTTCAAGGACCTGTTCATTAAAGAGAGAGATGCTGAAATAAATTCAGCATCACGGAGCCTTCAAGGAACATTTTGAGATAGCTTATTCTTAGTCCTTAGTCTTCAAACAATTGCCATTCCGAATAAAGTGAAAAATTTAGTTCATAGTTTATAGTTTAGGCGCAGCTTATACTTTTATTCCATGTTCACCTACCTTCTGCTCGATCTTGGAACGCTGCTGTTTCCATTGCTTTTCAGTTTTGAGAAGAAGGTGCAGTTTTACCTAAAGTGGAAGTTTGTATTTCCTTCTATCCTTATTACAGCAATTTACTTTTTGGCATGGGACTATTTTTTCACCAGGAATGGCATCTGGAGCTTCAATCCTGAATACCTGGTCGGCATTTATGTTTCCGGTCTGCCTCTCGAAGAAATTCTTTTTTTTATTTGTGTTCCTTATGCCTGCCTGTTTATTTATGCGGTGCTGCGGGATTATATCATGCTCACTGTGACTTCTGTTTCCTTCAACCGCTACCTTATTCCACTCATTGTATTTCTATTGGTTATTGGTGTTGTTTACCGGCAATTGACCTATACTTCTGTTACCTTTATCTCAGCAGCATTATTTCTTTCCTTTTTGATATTTCTGGTCAGGCCCAACTATCTTTTTATTTTTTTTACCATGTATGCTATCCACCTGTTTCCTTTTATTATCATCAACGGCATTCTAACCGCATTGCCCGTAGTAAGTTATAATGCAAAGTTTATTTCAGGTGTCCACATTGGTACCATTCCTGTGGAAGACACTATTTACTCAATGCTTATGTTGTTGATGAATGTTTCCATTTATGAAGGGTTTCAGCATTTTGCAAAGCGAAAGCTGAATAGTTAATCAGCTGACTGCCTGATGTGCGAAATCTGCGAACTCAAAAAACCGGGGTGCCGGATATTAACGGAGAAAACTATAGAAGCAGTAATAGTAAATTTGTAACATCCTCCTATCTTTCCGCTTTAAGGCATGTTATGAAGAGTACAAAAATTTCTTTAGCAGAAGCACGCGCGCTCGCTATTCAAAGTCAATGGCTGGTTAATGATCAGCATCTTCGCACAAGAGAAGATACCCACAGAACCATTGAACATCTGGGGTATGTGCAAATTGACACGCTATCAGTGGTGGAAAGAGCGCACAACCATGTGTTGTGGTCAAGAATTCCAGGATATAAAACTGGATGGCTAGGTGAACTGATCAGGGAAAAGCAACTCTTTGAATACTGGGGGCATGCCGCTTCGTTTTTACCCATGAAGGATTACCGCTTTTCACTGGTCAGAAAACGGGAATATCTAAAAGGAAGATCGCACTGGTTTGAGCAGGATAAGAAAGTAAAGCGCCATGTGTTAAGCAGGATCAAGCGGGAAGGGGCGCTCCAATCTAAAGACTTTGAAGATCGGCAAGAAGGGAAGAAAGCATGGTATTACTGGAAACCGGCGAAGAGAGCATTGGAACAATTATTTATGGAAGGTAAGCTGATGGTGAATCACCGGCAGGGATTTCAGAAAGTGTATGACCTCGCAGAGAATGTGCTGCCTGTTGAGGTAAATACGAAATTCCCGACCAAAATGGAATATGCGATGCACCTCGTTGATAATGCAATTGCTGCTCATGGAATACTCACTGAAAAGGAGATGTACTATCAGCGAGGCGCATGGAATGAATACATCAGTAAGGCAATTCGCAGGTTATTAATGGAGGGCCAGGTTATTGAATTAAAGCTGGAAGGCCATGAGCAAACAAAATTTTATGGAACAACTTCAATTCCTGAGCTAGCTCAAAAAAGTGAAGGACTGCAGCAAGCACACATATTGTCTCCTTTTGACAACCTGCTGATACAACGGCGAAGGATGCAACGGTTATTTAATTTTGATTATGTGATTGAGTGTTATCTTCCGGAGCATAAGAGGACCTTTGGATATTTTACATTGCCAATATTGTATGGAGACAGGTTTATTGCACGCATGGATCCTAAGGCCGACCGGTTCAATAAAATTTTCTACGTCCGTAATCTTGTATTTGAACAGGGCTTAGATGCAAATGACGAAATGCTGAGTGCATTTGCGGCGAAACTGAAGTCATTTGCTGCATTTAATAACTGCGAAAAAATAGTTTTTGAAAGAAGCAATCAAAAAAAGCTACAGCAACAATTGAAAAAACTGGTCAGGTAAAAACCCTCTGTAAAGAAAGTATCTCATTCTTCACCAGTTGAATTTTTCCTTGCGCAAAAATGCACCGACTCCTTTTTTACAATCATCGCTGCTTCGTGTTTGTGCATTCATTCCTGCTGCATAGTCAAGTGCTTCATGAAGTTCCATGTTTGCCACTTTATTCATCATTTCCTTAGTGGCAGCCAGGGACTGTGAAGAGGCTTCTTCACATAGTTTTGTTGCAAACAGCTTCACGTGCCCGGAGATCATTTCCTTTGAGTACACCTCGTTTATTAATCCATAAGATGCCGCTTCACTTGCTGAAATTAATTTCCCGGTAAACAATAATTCCTTTGCTTTCACACCGCTGATTTTCCGCAGCAGGAAAACCATCACAAGAGCAGGGATGAAACCTATTCGCACTTCTGTGTATCCGAATTTGGCTTCAGGTACAGAAAAACAAAAATCACAAACGGAAGCAAGCCCGCAGCCGCCGGCTATGGCATGACCTTCCACCTGTGCGATCACTATTTTCCTCAAGGAATAAATTTTCAGCAACAACTCTTTCAGCAACGATGAATCAGCAAGGTTTTCTTCAAATGAAAATTGCTGAAGCCGCTGTAGGTAATCAAGGTCGGCTCCCGCACTGAAGACATCACCTTCCGCTTTCAGAATGACCACCTTCACTGCATCATCATCTTCAGCCAGCTGAAATGCAGCAATCAGCTCTGCCACTACAAGATCGTTCAATGCATTTTTCTTTTCTGGCCGGGAGAGAATGATGTAAAACAACCGGCCTTCTTTTTCTGTCTTTACGAATGAAAGGTTCATAGTGCTGCTTGTTCCGCAAATGTAACCAAGTATTACTTTACTAAAATAACTGATTGGGGCTGGGCTGTATCCTAAATCACCTGTTCACGCGCATCTCCCGGGAGACATAAAGAAAAATCTCGGCTCCGGGACCATATAGGATTGCTTCTTAAAAATTTTATAGTCGTTTTATAAATGCACCTTCAGCACCAACATCATACGTAACAATATGGGATTGCCTGGCTTCATCCTGCCATTTATGGATGTGATAACTGCTGTTGCTGGGATCCAAAATGATGATACGGGTTTGAAAGAATTGCATCAAAACATCAATTTGAACAGAAGGATTCCCTGAAATAACCAAAGCGTCGACTTCTATTTTATGATCACCAATTGGTAGTTGAAATGGATCACTGATCAAAGCCAGTTTATATTCGTAAAACTGGAAAAGAGAACAACCCGGAAAAAAGGGTGGATTAATAAAGGAAGCAAGGTTCGGAATCATTGCTGGTAATTTAACAGGGGCCATGTTATTGAGCCGCCAATGCTGACGTAGATAAACGGAATCTTGTTGAGAGAACTGTCCATAGCTTTGAATAAGTTGCACTGTATTTCCTGACCTGAATTCCAGTGCATTGATTCCTTTGAAAGCATAAAGTGTAATGGTCTTTTCATTTATAAGAATACATGAGTGGATACAATGAATGCTTGTTAATCCCAACAGGGATATTACACCTGCAAACAACC
>JBDSEW010000385.1:0-4022 GCA_039919825.1 Chitinophagales bacterium
TATTGTCATCGCATGAAGATCAGCGGATCACTCCATGGGGCAAGGTGATGCGCAAATGGCGGCTCGATGAATTGCCGCAGTTTCTGAATGTGCTGAAAGGAGAAATGAGTATCGTGGGTCCGAGACCTGAGCGCAAGTATTATATCGATCAGATTTTGCAACAGACTACTGATTACAAGCACCTGCACCGTGTACAGCCCGGCATCACTTCTTTGGGTATGGTGAAATTTGGGTATGCAGAAAACCTGAACCAGATGATTTCGAGAATGAAGTATGACCTTTTGTATATTGAAAATATGTCACTGATGCTTGATTTCAGGGTATTGCTTTATACTTTCCGGACAATTCTACAAGGAAGAGGGAAGTAGATACTTACGAATGATGGATTCTAAACTTTGCGCTTCAATGATCTAATTCTTCGGACCCTTCATTATCAAATTCCCTTCCCCGTCAAAAATATATTGTAAAGATTTACCGGCTTTTTTTACATCCGCAGAAAATTGTTTGCCTTTGGCTTTGGTATCCGATTGATAATATTTAGTCACCTTATCTGCATTTTTTGGATCGCTTAAATAGGTGGTCGCGGCAGCCGGAAATTCTTCAGCAGTAATTTCGCAATCGGTGCTCACCCATCCGCCGGTGGTTAAGAAAATGGTATTGCACTTTTTTCCATCGTCGGTAAAATTAGCTTCCACAAATCCTGCATCAGATTGTCTCCAGTACAGTCCCTTTGCTTCCGGATATTTTTCCTGCATCTTATTTTTTACCACCTGGGGAACCAGGCTTGCATTAATTGTTTGTGCTGATGCGAAGGAAGCAAAACTCAATAACAATGCGAAAGAGATTATTTTTCTCATAAAATTTATTCAGGGGTTGTGTAAAAAAAACCTGAAGTAAACGTGCAGGAAAGTTCGTTAGTACTTCAGGCTTTGTCTATCCTCATGTATTAGATATCCAATTTTGCGTATTTCGCATGCTTCTCGATAAAATCTCTGCGTGGCGGAACATCGTCACCCATCAGCATCGAGAAAATATGGTCTGCTTCTGCAGCACTTTCAATAGTAACCTGCCACAGCGTACGTGTATCAGGATTCATGGTAGTTTCCCACAATTGTTCTGCATTCATTTCACCCAAACCTTTGTACCGTTGAATTCCAACAGAATCATCTTTTCCATTTCCCAGTTGCTTCACCGCGGCTTTTCTGTCTTCATCATCCCAGCAGTAAATTTGTTCCTTGCCTTTTTTCACTAAATACAAAGGCGGTGCAGCGATATAAATTTTACCGGTTTCCACCAGTACTTTCATATAGCGGAAAAAGAAGGTGAGGATAAGGGTAGTGATGTGGCTACCATCCACATCGGCATCTGTCATAATGATGATCTTGTGATAGCGAAGCTTTTCTACATTGAGTGCTTTGTCGTCACCTGCAGTTCCAATACTGACACCCATAGCAGTAAACATATTCTTGATTTCCTCATTGTCGTATATTTTGTGCTCCATCGCTTTTTCTACATTGAGGATCTTACCTCTCAATGGCAGAATAGCCTGGAACCTCCTGTTGCGGCCTTGTTTGGCGGTACCACCTGCCGAATCTCCCTCAACTAAGTATAGCTCACATGATTCAGGATCACTGTCAGAACAGTCAGCAAGTTTACCTGGCAGCCCTGAGCCGGTTAATCCATTCTTCCGTTGTACGAGTTCACGTGCTTTACGGGCCGCATTGCGTGCAGTAGCGGTAAGCACTACTTTGCTGATGATCACCTTGGCTTCGCGAGGATGCTCTTCAAGATAATTAGTGAGCATTTCTCCAACGCTGGTATCTACCACACCCAAAACTTCTGAGTTACCCAGTTTAGTTTTGGTCTGACCTTCAAACTGGGGCTCTGGTACTTTTACAGAAATTACAGCCGTTAATCCTTCACGGAAATCGTCTCCGGTAATTTCAAAGTCAATTTTGCTGAAGAGGTTATTTTTTTCAGCATATGCTTTAAACACGCGCGTGATCGCCCTTCTGAAACCGGACACGTGCGTACCACCTTCCAGCGTATTGATGTTGTTTACATAAGAGTGCACATTCTCATTGTATGCAGTATTGTATTGAAGGGCAATTTCCACGATTACCTGGTCGCGGGAGCCTTCTACCACGATAGGTTCCGGAATCAATGGTACACGGGTTCCATCAAGGTATTGTACAAATTCTTTCAATCCGCCTTTTGATAAGAAGACCTCTGACGGGTGATTCCCATTTTCATCTTTTTCACGACGGTCAGTAAGAGAGAGTTTAATGCCTTTATTCAGAAAACTCAACTCTTTTAAACGGGCTTCAATCGTATCGTATTTGTATTCAGTTACTTTAAAGATCGTTGCGTCGGGAAGGAAAGTAACCTCCGTACCTGTCCGATCGCTTTTGCCTGTTTGTTTTACCGAATACATTGGTTTGCCGCGCTCATATTCCTGCGTGTATTCTTTTCCATCGCGGTTAACTATAACAGTAAGATGGGTTGACAATGCATTTACGCAGGAAACACCCACACCATGTAATCCCCCGGAAACTTTATACGTGTCTTTGTTGAACTTTCCACCGGCGTGCAAAACGGTCATTACGACTTCCAGGGCTGACCGTCCTTCCTTCTTCATGATTTCTGTTGGAATACCACGGCCATCATCTGCAACGGTGATGGAATTATCTTCATTAATAAATACGTCGATGTTTTTGCAATATCCAGCCAATGCCTCATCAATAGAATTATCTACTACTTCATATACCAAATGATGAAGTCCGCGGGTACTAATGTCGCCAATGTACATGGCAGGACGTTTACGAACAGCTTCCAGACCTTCCAGCACCTGGATATTATCAGCGGTATAATCACTTTTTTTACGGCTGGATTTTACTTCATCTTTTACGTCTTCTGTGATCACTTTTTTGAGGGATTATTACTATGAAAAAATAACGTGGCAAAGCTACGTTTTTAATATGACGAAAACACACGGATTCCAATGATTTCCGCAAGTTTTTATGAACAAAATTTTGTTTAAAATCCATGAATTTTTGGAAGAAAATTAACGACACCGGCATTTCAAAATCGTGGCATCATTTTTAACTATTTTCGTTTTTCTTTTTTACATCTTTTTAACTGCCTTAAGTTGATGCGCTACCCAATCACGATTTCTTCCAGAGCTTTTCTACCTGCTTTCAGTTTCCTGAACATGCTAATTGCAAAGACCTTTTTCTGGGCAATCTGCCTCATTTTTGCCGGCCTTTCTGTGAACGCACAAAAGGAAAAACCTATTGCTCCGGATATTCCAAGAAATGATGAAAATGAGCAGGTATATTACCTGGAAGTGGTTCCGGCCGATGGTGTCGAAAAGCTGGAATTATTCAGGCGCTCCCGGAACTGGATGATGGCATATTATAAAAATCCCGCTGGTTTCCTGGAACAGGCAGATTCGGTGATTGGAATGCTGGTAATGAAGCCGCAGTTTGCAACCTACCGGATATTGAAAAATGGCGTAAAGGCTCAAGCTGCTATCGTAAAATATACCCTTGAAGTCGGTTTTAAAGATGGAAGGTACAGGTACGAAATAAAGGATGTAAACCTTCAGTCAGCGAGCTACCAACCTATTGAAAAGCTATTTAATGAGAATGACCCCAATATTGAGGATAATTACAATACCTTGATTGAAGCCGATAAGAGTTTTTTAGAACTGATTAATAATCTGAAAGAATCGATGAAGGAGCCGAGTGTGAAGGTGAAGAAGGATGAGTGGTAGAAATTGCGGAGCCGGGATTTTAGATTTCGGATTGAAGGGTAATCGGGAGCTCTTCGCAATTTCAAATTCGAAATAATAGGTGTTCGAAACCTTGAGCCATTCACTTTATGAAGATGATTAATTGTCTGTATTGGCGAGAAACAAAAAAAATTGTCATTCTGAGCGGAGTCGAAGAATGACAATTTTTTTTGAGTAACGCTTCACCACAAACAATGTCGCACTTCGACTCCGCTCAGCGTGACATTGT
>JBDSEW010000402.1:0-3946 GCA_039919825.1 Chitinophagales bacterium
CGAAATTACAAATCCCTAATTCCGGATGCCGGGCATATCTAACCGTTTTGATTTGCAGCCTGTGACTGCGTATGTGTTGCGGAGAAGAGGTGCTGTAAAATAAAGTGAGGAATTTTTGCAGTTGAGATTTTGTGGAAGAAGGTTTAATAATTTCAGGACCCTTGCCAATAAAAGCCGTCATTGAGTTCATCTGAACTTCGTTAGAAATCAATGACGGCCTTGATTGGGTTATTCCTATTAGCACCTCTGTTTATTGCTTCACAAAAATGCCGGTGGTTTGCGTTCCATGTTTAGCGGTTAACCGGTAAGTGTACAAACCTGGCACCCATGATTGAACACTGATGTCTGAAGCAGCCTCAGAAATGATAGTTTTTATCATCATCCTTCCATCTATTCCCGTAACGGTTAATTCAAATGTTTCACCAGCGCGGCTGTCAGGTAACTTGATCGTGAGCCGGTCTCTTGCTGGATTGGGATAAACGCTGAAGTCTGAATTTTCAATCGTAGCTGAAAGATGCAAAGGTGAACAAACTGTTGTTAAATTGAAAGCAGCTTTTATTGTAAGGGTATCTTTTTGAATGGTGGTCGTATAAATTATGGGACTGATGAGCGGCTTGATTTTCGTAAACAGTACTCCGCTTGTTGTGGAAAAAATACTTAATGAAGTGGAATTACAGGCAGTTACTCCTGCTGCATTATCATGAAAGACAGAGATGTCACTGGCCGTACTGCTAATTCCAACAAATCCCAACGACATGATTCTTCCGTCCGGCAATGCAACAGACCGTTGAACTTTTTCCTGTGTACTGGCTGACTGGCTGATGGATCTTGCTGAAATTATATTTCCATTGGCGTCGGTAGTCACCAGCAGGTTCTCATAAACGGATGGGTTGAGTGTGGGGAAATAGGCTCCTGAGATATAGAAATTACCAGATGATAATTCTGTAACCGTTGCAAAAGTTGGTGTTACAGTGAAACTACTTGTAGCGCTTCCAATGGGCCAGCTCTTTATCCATTGTATATTAAGAGACGCATCGAGTTTCAGTAAAAATGATTCTGAAACACCACAACCAACGGCAGCAAACCCGCCGTCTGCTGTTTGAGTGAAATCGGTAAGAATAGAATTGTAATCCAGTACTATCCATTTTTCCGATAGCAAATTACCATCTGCATCAAGGTGTGAGAACACAGGATAGAAATCACCATCGCTTCCATTGGTTCCGGTATTCCATGCAACTACCGAAGAATTATCTGCCTGCGGAAGAATTCTTACTCCTTCAGCTCTCTTCTCATGCCAGTAAGTTTTCACAATCGAGTTACCACCGTTTACATCTGTACGAAACCACAACCAACCCCCTTTGTTGTAACCTTCACCGGCCACACCTGTTGCAACATATTTGTTGTTGGGCAGTTGGGCAATGTCACTTATAATAATGCCCGGTGCATGGAAAGAATTCAAGTGGTACCTTTTGAACCATTGTATCGTTCCGCTTGAATTTATTTTCAATAAGATACCATCACTTTTATTTTTCCCTGCAATACTGTATTGTCCACTTATCACCAGGCTGCCACCTGCATCTTCCATGGCATCGGTAAGTCTTAAGTCGTTTCCTTTAATTGTTACACTGTCCGGATGATAAGATTCAATGCCATACCACCACAGCGGAGTACCATCTGGATTAAGTTTTGTTACTATGCCGGGTCCCCATGCTTTACCGCTTGCATTATTCATGATCTGTCCGGCGGCAATCACACCTCCGTCAAATGTGAGGGAGGCGCCATTAATGTTGTCTAGATCAGCTGTAAAGCCTGCGTTGTCTAGCGTAGTAGAAAAGACAAGCTGAGCATTCGCGTTGTTTTCCGGTAAGATAAAGGTCATTAAAAGAAATGCTAAAATGAAATACATATAGTTTTGTTCATTAATTGTTTTCATAGGATTTTATTTGAAAATTGTGAGGAAATGATAAATGTTCAACCCCCAATGTAGCTATTAATGCCATGATTTCAAGTTAAATACAAATTATTGTTTTGTTAATATAAATAGCAACAAACATTTTGTAAGAAAAAATTTCATGAGACAAGGAATTAAATTAATAAGAAAATCAGGAGATGATAACACTTTATAAATTTTATCCTGAACTCTGGCTCACGTGTTTTTATCATCATTCAATTTTTTGATAAAAAGAGGTATTTCAGCACTCAAGTTGTTTTAAGATTACAATCTTGAAATAGTATTCGTGCCACCACTCAAAGTGAGCAACTAAATTTTGAGTGCATAGGTTGGAATGGTGGCACGACTGCTTCATATTATCCTCCTAAACTTCTTATTGAAATGAATACTCAGCAGGGCCTCTAAATCTCAAAATATCCGAAGTCATCCTGAACTCGTTTCACGATCTGTTCATAACGCTATGAGATACCGATATAAATTCTTCATGACTTTATTGATGATGATTTTGAGATTGCAATCAAGAAATAGTATTCGTGCCACCACTCGAAGGGAGCAGCTAAATTTTGAATGCATGGGTTGGAGTGGTGACACGAATCCTTTGTTTCAGTCATTGAATTGTTATCGTAACAATATCATCTTTATGGTTGCTACCTGGTCATTGACTTTAAGTGTGCAATAATACATTCCACTACTAATAGAGGGCGCATCAAACAATACGGATTTCATGCCGGAAGATTCGACGGCATCTACAAGGTTTGCTACCTGGCGACCCAGAAGATCAAATACCATCAAGCTAACCTGCGATTGGGCGGGAATAAAATAACGAATGGTTGTTGCAGTAGGAAAAGGGTTGGGATAATTCTGTTCAAGGAACATAGTAGCGGAAATGTTTTCATTCCCAACAGCAGTGGCTGAATCTGTTCTGCGAAATACACCACCGCCCGCAGTTCCGGCGAAAACATCTCCGGTCGTCCTTACCACCAGCGACTTTACATCGGCAACGGTAAGCCCGTCGTTTATGGCCATCCAGTTAGTTCCATTATCAGCAGATTCAAAAATTCCCTCTCCTGAAGTGCTAATAAATAGCTTGTTGTTTGAATCGGTGGTGATTGCGGAGAGATTGATATTGGGTAAGCCATTGCTGATGTCTGTCCAGCTATCACCATTGTTATCAGACCGGAACGCGCCTCCGCTGCCATAGTAACTGCCTGCCGCAAAAAGCTGATCTTCGGCGTTAACAGCAATCGCAGTCATATCAGTATAAGTTAATCCATTATTTGCCGGTGCCCAGGTACTGCCATTGTCTATTGAATTGAAAACCCCAATACCACAGCCTGCACTTCCTGCAAAGAGATCATCAGCAGAATTAATTGCAAACGACCAAATGTATGGACAGGTGAGCCCATTATTGATTTGTGTCCAATTCTCACCATTATCGATGGATCTGTATACACCCCCACCAAAATAGGTTCCTGCAAAAATATGTCCGCTGGAGTTGGTGGCCAGTGCGCGCACATCTGTTCCGATAACACCATCATTCACCTCATCCCAATGCTCACCATTATCTGTTGATCTGAATACTCCGCCATTTCCATCCACAAAATCGGCACCTGCATAAATATCTCCGTTGTTATTTACGGTTAGTGAACTGATGTAGGTAGCAGTTAGACCATCGTTGATCTTCAACCAGCTTTCACCACCGTCCTCTGAGCGAAAAACGCCGATACCATAAGTGCCGGCAAAAAGATCTTTATTATCATTCACTGCCAATGCGCGAACATCCGTTGCTATCAATCCATTATTTATGGAAGACCAGTTTGCTCCATTGTCTGTTGAACGGAAAGCACCGCCACCGAAATAAGTGCCTGCAAAAATTTGATGGCTGGAGTTGGTTATCATTGATAACACATATGTGGAAGTAAGGCCAGTATTAACCGTTGTCCAGGTATCTCCATTATCAGAAGAATAAAAAATTCCATCACCATATGTCCCGGC
>JBDSEW010000183.1:0-6492 GCA_039919825.1 Chitinophagales bacterium
TCTGAAATCTCCACTTACATTCAGAAGGCTGTTGAAAATGATTTCTCCGGAAACATGATTGATGTGTGTCCTGTCGGAGCTTTAACTGACCGCCATTTCCGATTCAGAAATCGTGTTTGGTTCCTGAATCCGATGGATGCACACCGCAACTGTCCCAAATGTTCAGGTAAGACAGTTGTCTGGATGCGTGGAGAAGAAGTCTATAGTGTAACTGCAAGAAAAGATGCATACGATGAAGTAAAAGAATTCATCTGCAACGAATGCAGGTGGGATCATTTTGATATCAGGGATTGGGTGGTGGAAGGGCCAAGGGTTGTAGAGAAGTGGTCGGTAATCAATGCCAATAAATATTCAAAAGAAACAGTGGAACTCCCGGATCAGTTGTTTTCAAAATTAGACAATTCGAAGTGGGATTCTTTTGAAGGTGTAACATAGTGGAACGATGCACCATGCACGTATCACGATGCACGATTTGCTTAATGGTATGAAGTGGTAATTTGAAAGATAAAAGGCAAAAGACAAACAATAGTTAACAAATGACGTTTCTGAGTTTGCTTCCAACATTGATTTTAATAGTTGCATTGTTTGCAATTACAATGCTGATAGCATTGTATTCGACATTTGCAGAGCGTAAAGTTGCTGCGTTTATGCAGGACCGTGTTGGGCCTAATCGTGCGGGCCCCGGAGGTATTTTTCAGCCGCTTGCTGATGGAGTGAAATTCTTTATGAAGGAAGAAGTAATACCGGTTGCTTCCAATAAATTTCTTTTTGTGCTGGGTCCGTGTATTGCGATTATGTGTGCATTGATGACAGGTATTGTTGTTCCGTGGGGAGGTCTGCTCACAGTTTTTGGAACTACTATCCCGTTGCAGAGTGTGGATCTCGACATTGGAATACTCTATGTTTTCGCGGTGGTTTCAGTGGGTGTTTATGGAATCATGATTGGTGGTTGGGCATCGAATAATAAGTTTTCCCTGATGGGTGCTATTCGTGCTTCGTCACAAATTATCAGCTATGAACTGAGCATGGGATTGTCTATTGTCGCATTGCTGCTGGTTTCCGGTAGCATGAGTTTACACGATATTGTGGTGCAGCAGCACGGTATGCACTGGAACATTATTTATCAGCCGCTGGGTTTTCTTATTTTCCTGATCTGTGCTTTTGCAGAAACCAACAGAACACCTTTTGATTTGCCTGAGTGTGAAACGGAATTGGTAGGAGGCTATCATACCGAATACAGTTCGATGAAGCTGGGATTCTATTTATTTTCCGAATACATCAACATGTTTATTTCGGGAGCCATCATGGCTACGTTGTATTTCGGTGGTTATAATTTCCCATTCATGGATAACCTCTTGGAGTTAACAGGTTCGCAGAATTTAGTTACCATCATTGGAATGGGATTTCTTTTCATGAAGATATTCTTCTTCATTTTTTTCTTCATGTGGGTGCGCTGGACCATTCCAAGGTTTCGGTACGATCAATTAATGAATTTGGGTTGGAAGGGTTTAATTCCACTGGCGATTTTTAATGTGATGGCAACGGCAGTGGGGTTAATGATTTTTAAGAATTGAAAACTGGACAATGCAAGCACTTACCAATAAAAGAAAGATACTGGAGCAAAAGAAAATGACGCTGGTTGAACGACTCTACCTGCCGGCCATATTCCAGGGGATGGGCATTACTTTACGGCACTTTTTTAAGCGCAAAGCAACCGTTCACTACCCTGAGCAGAAGCGCTCTGTTCCTGCGGTTTTTCGCGGATTACACGTATTGAGAAAGGATGAAAACGGTGCAGAACGATGCACGGCCTGTGGATTGTGTGCAGTGGCTTGTCCCGCTGAAGCAATTACGATGGAAGCAGGAGAAAGAAAAGCCGGAGAAGAAAATTTGTACCGCGAAGAAAAGTATGCAGTAAAATACGAGATCAATATGCTTCGGTGCATCTTCTGTGGATTTTGTGAAGATGCCTGTCCGAAAGAAGCAATCTTTCTCGAAACTACTTTTGCACCTGCAAGCTTTGACCGCAATGATTTTATTTATGGAAAAGACAGGCTGGTGGAAGGATTTAAGCGACATGAACTTGTTTCTCCGATTACTACTCTAAAAGAAGCACAACAGGTCAACAGGTAAAAAATCACTTCCCGATATCATGCTCACGTCCGCTTTTTATTTTATTGCTTTTGTAACCATCTTCTTTGCGATTATGGTGGTGGCATCGAAGAATCCCATTCACAGTGTATTGTACCTGGTGCTCACTTTTTTTTGCATTTCAGCCAATTACATTTTTATGCTCGATGCAACCTTTGTGGGGATGGTAAACATTATCGTGTATGCAGGAGCCATCATGGTATTGTTCCTCTATGTGCTGATGATGATGAATCTGAATTCAATTGCTGAGCAAAAAAGATCGGTGTTGTTTAAGGTCAGTGCTGCAATTTCAGGAGGAATGCTGCTGGTTGTACTGGTGGCAGCATTGAAGGAAGCCAACCTGCAAATTCAGCATGAAGTAATAGCCACTGATCAGCGGATCGGT
Organism: Chitinophagales bacterium; assembly: GCA_039919825.1. Taxonomy (GTDB): domain Bacteria; phylum Bacteroidota; class Bacteroidia; order Chitinophagales; family UBA10324; genus JACCZZ01. Next base: position 2,537 of record JBDSEW010000183.1, read on the forward strand.
TCGATCAAGGTGCTGGGATATGTGTTGTATTCAAAATACCAAATGCCATTTGAGATTGCTTCGATTCTTTTCCTGATTGCCATGATAGGAGCAGTAGTGCTTGGAAAAAAGGATGCTGGCTCCAAAACGATTGGGCTTGAACCTGTACAATAACCTGTCAATTTTCTAGTAAATGATTCCGGAGATTTTTCAAACAGTTCCCATTGAGCACTTTGTTTACCTGAGTGCAGTCTTATTTGTGATTGGTGTGGTAGGAGTATTGACGCGCAGCAATGCCATCGTTATTTTCATGAGTGTGGAGCTGATGCTTAATTCTGTTAACCTGCTGCTTGTTTCATTTTCGTCTTACCACCAGGATCCAGCGGGTCAGATTTTTGTATTTTTTATTATGGCAGTTGCGGCAGCCGAAGTAGCCGTTGGCCTGGCCATCATTACTATGATTTACAGGAACACGCATTCTGTTGATATCAATGATATGAGCAGAATGAAGAATTGACCTCGTTAGTCCGGATTTGTAATCATAAGTGTTCGAAAACTTTTAAGAGTATTATCCAGTATTTATTTCAGCTACTTTCAGAGTTGCATTTAATAATTTGAAAGTTCAGTTTGGAATCACAATTCCAATTTTTTGCTGCGGAAAACATACATCCTACGCTGAAGTCATTCAGGAGGAATCTCCTGACCCTAAGCAAGCTCTTGCACAGAGAATAATATTTTTTCTGAAATATTAATCCCCTGAATTCATTTTAGAGATTCTTAAGGATTTTCAGGGGTTTCCTCCTGAATGACTAAATCTCGATATCAGTGAAAAAGGCCTTAGAAATCAATCTGGTAAAAAGTTTCAGAGGTTTCGAACACCTATGATTTGTAATCACAAGTGTTCGAAACATCATCAAAGCCTTATCCAATATACATCGTAGCTATTTTCGCAAGAGCTTATTTTGATGTAAATGTTCAGTTCTGATTATGCCGCTGAGTGTTTGTAGAGTGAAAAAAATTTAAAGAACAACTCAGGTTTAATTTAACCTTCAATCTTATTCGTTGCAAAGTCCTTTGTAATCCACGCCAGTAAAGGATTTCAAAGGTTTCGAACACTTATGATTATAAATCCCGACCAACGTGTGAATAAGGACGGAGAGTGAGATCAATGTTTAAGTGAGGTGTTTCACTGAATTCCCCCTTGTCCTTTTCGAGAGACGGGGGCGGTGTATTTTTTTATGGACGTGAACTAAAGGAATTGTTAGTATTGACATAGCTTGAATCCTAGTATCTGAATATTTCACTGGTTGACTTTTTTCAAGGGATAGGTACCTAATCAGCTGGATTCTATCCAATCGCAAAACTGAATTTTCGCTGAAAAAACTTCTGTATAAATTAACTCCTCCACCTGATGAAGGTTTAACTCTCTCAGATCACGACAGAACTTGGCTGACCTTGACAAAGATTAGCAAGCAATAACCTCGGAAATATGCTGAATTTGGGTTAACATATTTTTTGAAGCGATCCTATTGATAGCGATAAACTATCTTTTCCCTTACTGGAAACATTGCAGTTTTAATATTTGTATATCTTTCTTTGTCCTAACTCTTTTCTATTTAATAATCACCTTGATTCCAAGATTGTACGTATCGTTACTAATTTGAAGAACATAGGCTCCTGGACCCACTAATTTGTTTATTCTCAGCACCTCTTCCTGCTTTCCTTTTTTTCTTCTTTCTCCATTGATAAATGTCTGAACCAAAACTCCGGATATATCAAGTAATCTTATATTGATTATTTCATCCTTTAGAAGTGCATATTTCAAAACGGCTTTATCTTGAATGGGATTAGGGTAAATGAATAGTGAATTACCTGAGGTTGTTAAACTGATAATCCCCACATTTAGATCAGAAAGATACCTTGCAAGGGCAATTTCTAAATTACCAGAAAAAGTGGAACTTCCTGCTACAATAATTTTTCCATCAGGCTGCATTGTAACGGATAATGCGATGTCTGTACTTCCTGAAAAATCTGTTTTTGAAATGCCATTGTTACCAAAACTTGCATCCAAACTGCCATTCGAATTATAGCGCACCACAGTAAAATCAGCTATCGTAGAATCACTAGAAGGACCAACGACTATAATTTTACCATCTGGTTGTATGGCCATCGAAAGAGCTTGATTATCATCTGTACTTACATGAGTAACAGCAACTCCATCTGTATCGAAGCTGCTATCAATTGTACCATTCGAATTATAATTTGCCAATGTAAAGTTGTATTCAGTCTCATTCGAAAATCCTACAATCAAGATTTTTCCATTCGATAGCACCAAACATGAGTTTGCGCCTGATTGATAGCCCACCTGAGTTACAACTTTACCATTTACGCCAAAGGTACTATCAACAGAACCATCAGCATGGTATCTCCTTAATCCAATCCCACCAGATATTGTTCCTGCAGCAATTATTTTATCAGGAGCTTGGATAACTACAGAGAAAGCAGAACCCGAAGTATCACCCTCAACAATTCCATTTTCGTTAAAACTGCTATCCAGGGTGCCATCGGTGTTATACCTGGCCAGATTAAAATTGTCGCCGGTCATAATAATTTTTCCATCCCCTTGCAATGCCATGGAATATGCTGTACCAATTTCATTAGAAACCAATCCATTCATTCCAAAACTGTCGTCCAATGTTCCATTATTATTATACCTCGCCAATTCAAAGTCATAAGATGTGCAACCCCCAAGCAGGATTTTTCCATCTGGTTGGATAGCCACTGAATATCCAAAAGATGGACCTGTAGCAAATCCGATTTCACCCAATCCTTCCGTCCCAAAGCTCTCATCAAGCATTCCATTAGCATTATATCTGAGCAACCCAAATCCATAGCCAAAATTGCCACTTCCGTATTTTATCTGTCCACCTACTATTATTTTACCGTCTTGTTCTAAGGCAATGGAATATGCCTGTGCACCATTATAAGCTGGCGTCGTTACTCTACCAGCTACTCCAAAAGTAGTGTCTAGTTCACCTGCCTGTCCCATCAAGTTCGTATTCCAAAAACCAAAAACCAGAATTAAAAAAGGAAATCTAATTGAAGATATCTTCATTTGTTAAGCATTATTTTTTCAAAGTAAGTATTTTGTGATTTGTTGAAAGGTAAATATTTGTTTATTGAGAATGCAAGACATATAATTTGGTGGGATAAACCAAATGAGTTTATTCAAACCATATTAAATTTTTTGAATGATGAAAAAACAAAGCGCTCATTTGGGTTTTGCAAAGACACTACTGCAGTGGAATTTGAGTATTTTCACTGCTAATAAACATTCCTGATTGATTGAACATTTGTGCCGCTAATCACTGCCTTCGTCAAACCGGAAACTGCTAATTGTCATCGTATGACAAATGAAAAACCTAATAACTTTTCAAAAATGTAAAATGGTAATTAGCAATAAAAGTAGTCTATCTTAAAAAGGAAAGATGACTTAAAAGCATTTTTTCAATTTCAGGTTGACAAAAAAGCAAGATAATTAGCAACGTTCAAATCAAAAGATTCACGAGATAGGCAGCTTAAATGGAGAAGATGACAACGCTTGTAACTTGACTTGCTAAGTTAAGGATTTGTAGTTTGTTGGCCATTTTGTCTTCTAACCCCTGCCTTCTCTAAGCATAAATGTTGATGCAGTATTTTTTAGAAGAGAATTTCCTTTTACCAAAACTTTTATCTGTCATGAAAATCAAAACAGTCATCATCACGGGTGCCAATGGCAACTTGGGAAACGCAGTAGTGAAAAAATTTCTGGAATCAGGTTATCAAGTTGTTGCTACTGTAATTCATGAAAGCATGCTCGATGCTTTTGAAAAGCACGACCATTTGGAAGTTAGTGCTGTTGACCTGGCCAATGAAACCGATACCGGTGCCTTCGTTTCCTCCATCATCTCTAAATATAAAACGGTGGATGCGGCACT
>JBDSEW010000422.1:0-16804 GCA_039919825.1 Chitinophagales bacterium
GTAGCTCGCGGAAAATACACTTTCACCAAATCATTCAACCCTTTTACAAACAACAAGGACTTTTCATATTCTGCCTGTGGTGCATTTTGAAAGATATCTACTTTATTGCCTTCATTAAACCAGCTCACAATTTCAGCATAAGGGCTCACGCTTTTTGCCTTGGCTTTCTTATTTTTTTCAGGATTTGGAAAGATCGCAATGAATTGCTTTCTAATCGCTTTGCCAATCAGCATGGTTGCTACAGTAGCTATACCTTCCACCTCTCCTTCATACACCAATTCTACCTTACCTGTAATGGAAGGAAGAATCCCATAAATGTCAGAGACTCTCGCATAGCCTTTTGTTTCTTTATTGATCAGCATTCTGCGCTCCACCGTGCTGTATAAATTTTCAAGTGCTGAAATCGTAAGACGCGCCGATACACCACTCTTCTTATCTACAAAATCACTTTCACGCGCCTCGAATGCTGTTTGTTCAATCAGGTCGTGCAGCAGGGAAGGAACCGTTATACTTTCCCGCTGTGATACAGTGATATCTGATTCCTGTTCGGTGATAGCTCTTGAAGTAACAATGCTCTTCGGATAGTGCGTAAGAATCTGGCTGTCGATACGATCCTTTAATGGAGTAACAATGGAGCCTCGATTGGTGTAGTCTTCCGGATTCGCCGTAAATACAAACTGAATATCCAGGGGCAACCGCATCTTGAATCCACGAATCTGGATGTCACCTTCCTGCAGGATATTGAACAGCGAAACCTGTATCCGTGCCTGCAGGTCCGGCAATTCATTGATCACAAAAATACAACGGTGGGACCTTGGTATGATACCATAATGAATGACTCTTTCATCCGCATAATTCAGCTTTAAGGTTGCTGCTTTGATTGGATCTACATCACCAATAAGATCTGCTACAGAAACATCCGGAGTGGCAAGTTTCTCAGCATACCGATCATCGCGGTGCAGCCATGCAATGGGAGTTTGTCCTCCCCATTCTGCTAACTGGTCTTTCGCAAACCGGGAGATGGGTTCCAAGGGATCGTCATTCATCTCAGACCCTTTCACCACAGGAATGTATTCATCGAGCAAATGCACCATAAGGCGTGCAAGGCGTGTTTTTGCCTGGCCGCGAAGTCCCAACAAAATAATGTTGTGACGCGAAAGGATGGCAGTCTGCAATTGCGGAATTACGGACTCATCGTATCCCTGAATACCTTCAAAAACATTTCTCTTAGCTTTTAATGCAGCGATGAGGTTGTCGCGCATCTCTTCCTTGATGGGTTTGGGTTGATAGCCGGAAACTTTTAATTCACCAAGTGTACTGATCTTCTCTGGATTCATGCTGTATGTTAAAATACTATTTAGATGGGTTGAAAATAAATTAACGTAAATGTTTCCTGCGGTTGCGGACAAAATCTTCGAACAGGTAAGTGCCTACATTATCGGGTGATGCATAAAATGCTTTGCCGCCGTTGATCTTCGTAAACTCGCGCACAAACTGCTGCAGGTACGAATCTTCAGCAATCATAAAGGTGGTGATGGGAATGTTCATCCTTTTGCATTGTGCAGCTTTATTCAGTGTTTTATTCACGATCTTCCGGTCGAGGCCAAAACTGTTTTTGTAATATTTACCCCCTTGCTTCAGGCAGGAAGGCTTTCCATCGGTGATCATGAAAATTTGCTTGTTGTTGGCCTTTTTCCTCCTCAGCAATTCCATTGCAAGGTCCAGGCCGGCGCACGTGTTGGTGTGGTATGGACCTACCTGCAAAAACGGGAGGTCTTTGATTTCCACTTTCCAGGCATCGTCACCAAATACAATAATGTCAAGGGTATCTTTAGGAAAACGTGTAGTAATCAATTCAGCAAGTGCCATGGCTACTTTTTTGGCTGGCGTGATGCGGTCTTCACCATATAGGATCATGCTGTGTGAAATATCGATCATCAATGCAGTGGAGGTCTGTGTTTTCATTTCACGTTCCTGTATCTCCAGGTCATCCTCAGTGAGTTTGAACTCCTCCATTCCATGGTTGATTTGTGCATTTCGGATGGAAGCCGTGACATTGATGTGATCGATGGAATCGCCAAATAAAAAAGGCCTCGAATCGGTGGTGAGTTCTTCCCCTTCTCCGGAATAGGTGGTTTTATGGTTGCCTGCCCTTGATTTTTTGAGCTTCCCGAAGATCTCTTCCAATGAACGCTTGCGGATTACCTGTCCTGCTTTATCCGTAACCGAGAAATTGCCGTTTACGGGATTTTCTTCGAGGTAACCCTTATCCTTCAGTTCTTCAATGAAATCTCCCATTCCATATTCATTGTCCGTCATTTTATACTCCTTGTCCAGTTCATTCATCCATTCCAGGGTTTCGTATGGATCGCCTTTGGTGTATTGCAAGAGTTGCAGAAACAGGTCGAGGAGCCGCTTAAACGGATCGCCACCATCCACAGGAGGAATATAATTGGTGAATCGAAGGTTCATGATAGAAGAGATTATAAGACTAAAGTAAAACAATCCGGAGGGAAAAAGTTCACTCGAAGGGTTTAAGGATTGGAGAGTTTGAAAATTTTGGAAAGTTTTTAACGCAGTCCTTTATAGCAGTTACTTTCTTAAAAGTGTCAAAACTTACGTTGTAATTCCCGCTTCACTTTATTAAACCAGGCTAATATGAACTAAAGTTTTCTTTTTTGAGTGAAATCTCTATTTTTGCCGTCCCATTTACTCCTCCTTAGCTCAGTTGGTTAGAGCGGCTGACTGTTAATCAGTAGGTCCCAGGTTCAAGTCCTGGAGGGGGAGCAACGAAATAAACCACTTAGGAAGAAATACTTCTGAGTGGTTTTTTTCATTTACTACACTTAAAATACATATCAAAAGCTTAATTTTTAAAGCTTTCCCGGAGAATAGTTCAACTTAATTACTTTCATTCATGCTTTTTAACTCGTTTGCAGATAAGTGGAATGATAATTAACCCTACATAAGATATACCCACATGAAACTAACCCGCTTTTCTTCTTTCGTTTATAAGCTTTTGAAAACTACTATTACCGAATTCCAGGAAGACAGCGCAATCAAGTTCAGTGCAGCATTGTCTTATTACACCATATTTTCCATTGCGCCTGCCTTGCTCATGATTATGTCGATACTTGGATTTTTATTTGGGAAAGATGCGATTGAAGGAGAGATTTATGGGCATATCAAATAACTGGTTGGTCAGGAGCCAGCACTTCAGATACAGGACATCATTAAAAATATTCCTCTCACGCAGGACAACTTATTCGCACCCGCCATCGGAGCTGTGATACAATTAATTGCAGCTTTTGGAATTTTGGGGGAGATACAGGATTCTATTAACAGTATCTGGAGAATAAAAGCAAAACCAAAAAGATGCATTCTAAAACTTCTGATCAATCGTTTGCTTTCCTTTTTCATGCTGGTGTCGATAGGTTTTATTTTAACGGTAAAACTTATCGTTAATGCATTGGTAAATTTACTAACCACAGCTATCGGGAATTATTTTCCGGGAATGACTTTGTATTTATTATTTGCATTTGACAACCTGCTTACGATTGTTGCTATTACGTCGTTATTTACGGTAATCTTTAAAATACTTCCTGACGCTCAAATAAAATGGAAGTACGTAATGGTTGGTGCCCTGGTGACTGCTGCTCTTTTATGATCGGGAAATTTGTGATCGGCTTCTACCTTGCTCAGAGTAACATTGCGTCTTTATATGGCGCAGCAGCATCAATTATGATTAACATGGTATGGGTGTATTACCATGCAATTATTTTTTATTTCTGTGCCGGGTTTACGCAGGTTTACACCCAGCTTATTAGAGGCGAAATAATACCCAAGAAATATGCAGTATTCATTGAAAAGAAAATCATTGAAGTGAAATAGAATTCATGTTTAAAAGAAACAGTGAACGAACGCTATAAAACATTCGTCCCCCTGTTTTGCTAAAGCACTCGAGCCCTCCTTTTTAAAATGCCTTTCCTCTCTTGTAATTAATTTTTGGGTTGCATCACCTCAGAAGTCCTCGGTTCCTGCCTGCTGAACTTTCCATCCTTGTCAAAAAACAAAACTGCATCATCAATCGGTGAATAATATACCTTGTTTCCTGCTTCGTTTTCAGATAACCATACCCGTGAACCCTTTTGCTGAGGATAATTACTGGAGTAGTATTCCTTAATGGAAGAAGGCACATTGGCATCATTCACTTCGCTCTCACGGGATCTGATCACTCCTTTCTCATCATACACTATCATGTGATGCATGTTCTCCCTGTCTGTAAAAGTCACAGTGAACAGCTCTCCATCAGACTTCCATTCAACAGCATTCGCTTCAGGATAATCCGTTTTAAATTTTGTAACAATTGTAGCCGGAGTCTGAGCCAACGTTAAACTTATGCTTATGGCTACAACCATTATTGACAAAAGATACTTTTTCATGCGAATTAATTTTAGTTATAAAAAATATAAACGAAACATGTGCCGAAAGACAGAAGCTGGTCAACTCATACATTGCGGTTTATCTTCTAACTCCAAACAGATGATGTCTCTTCTTAATGGATCACTGGTTGTTGACAATAAATTACACAATGGGAATAATTATCCCCATGTTATAATGACCGATCCAATGACTCTCTATCTTAAAACCATTGGCATATTAATCGCTCGTTCTTTAAAAAATTCAAAAAAATGAAAAAATCAAGTAATTCTATTCTGCAGGTACTGGCAGTAGTAATCATGATCTTTCTTTCATCCTGCGTTACCAAAAAAGTTGCCGTTGTTCCTGAGAATCCACAGGTTATTGAGAAAGTTTCTCCCGGACCAACCTATGTGTTACAGGGTCCGGAATGGCGCTGGGATCCTACACAGAAAACATACGTCTACGTAGCACCTGACTATGTAGAAAGGCCAAATGGCGGCGTTTGGGTACGCGGGCATTGGAAAGATGTGAAGGGTGGCAAGCAATGGGTTCCAGGATACTGGCAATAAATTTGAAACATAGTTTACGTTAGAAAAAACAATTAATAACCGATCAACCAATTATTCAAATAAAACCGATAAAAATGACTTCATCAATTCAAAGATTCTCTTACGTTCTTTTTCTTGTAGCAGGCCTGTTTACATCCTGTGCAAATGAATCCAATCATAATGATACCGACAGCAAAGATGTCGCTGAAGAACAAAACGAAGACAAGTTCAGTACGAAAGCTGGTGAGAAAGATGCCCAGTTTGTAGTAGATGTTGTTTCCGGAAATTATTATGAGGTTCGTCTTTCAAACTACGCGGAACGAACATCTGCTAACGCCGAGGTAAAATCAATGGCAAAAAAGATGGCAGCAGATCATAGCGCCTTCCTGACTGAGCTTAAAAACCTGGCGTCGTCAAAATCGATCAGTATTCCGAATGAAGATTCCACCGAAGTGGCTAAAGCAATGAATGATCTCAAGGATTCGAAAATGGAAAACTTCGACAAAGAGTGGATGGATAAAATGATCGACAAGCACAAGGCTTCCATCAGCAAGCTTGAAGGCGGACTTAACGATGTAACAGATCCTGAAATTAAAAGCTGGATTGAAAGTGCATTGCCAACTATAAGATCGCATTATGATATGTTAAATCAAATGCATCATGCGATGAAGTAAAATTTGCGTTAGTATGTTGCGAAAAAAAATAGTGTGGCATTCTACCGCACTATTTTTTTTTGATGCAAAAGATGGTATTTAAAAAAGGTTTGCTTTCATCCCTTAAAATTAATCCCTTATGGAAAAGAAAAAAAATAAACAGGAAGAAGAAGAAAAAATTGAAAATGCTTCCACTTCTAAAGATTCCAACGAAGAAAATAACAAGCAGCAAAAGAATGAAGTTTCCACTTCACAGGAAAAGGAATTTGATGTAAGTACTGAAGACCTGAACAGTAACGAGCTAAGGGTTGCCGGTGAGAATCAGCCCAACCGCAATGCAGAGATCGAGAAAGAACGGTTTGATGAGGAATTGAAGAAGAAATGATGGATGCTTTCTATAATGGAATATGGATAAAAGAATATTTTTCCGCTAAGCTACCAATTAATACCTTGCGTAACCATTGGTGTGGCATGATTTTGACTAATTAAAAAAGATAATCATTTAATCAAAAGCGCACTGACCTATGAAAACACTTGAAAAATTAGAAAAATGGGGAGATGAGCATGATTCTCCATGGATAGATGGATTAAGAATTGTTCTTGGACTTATTCTGATAGTCAAAGGTTTCATGTTCATCGCAGATACCACCATGCTCGTAAAAGTGTTGAATGACCTGTTTGGAATTTCTGATGGAATTATCTTGGCTCATGTGATCGCCATTCTTCATTTGGTCACTGGTTTTCTTATTACCATTGGACTCGCTACAAGAATATGCTGCCTCATTGATATTCCTTTATTGCTTGGAGCAATTTTCTTCGTTAATACAAATACAGGGAACACCAACACCGGCGAAGTGCTGCTGTCGATAGTTGTCTTGCTACTTCTCATCTTTTTCCTTTTTAAAGGTTCGGGAAGAGCCTCAGCTTATTATTACCTTATCAACAGTAAGCGTTCAAGGCTTACTGATGAATCAAGGCGCGATTATAAGGGAGGATCGCCGGCAGCGCCGCTGGATAAGGAGGCTAACATCTTATAAAGGCTAGTCTCAACCAATTTTTCAAAGGTATACTGCTCGTACAGCTGCAGCATTATATGTTTTTAAATTAATTCCATGATTCCGGTAAGCACATGGGAAATATTGCCCGCTTCATCTATAAACAATAGTTTTTATGCCTTAATCCTGGCTGGATATTCATAGTGAAAGAGACAACAAACTGCTTAAAATTACCGGTTTAACATTTCGGTGCTTATTTAGCCAACTTCTTTGTGTTCCGCTTTTCTCTCAATGATTTTTAAATGCTTCATCCAGTGAATGTGTTTCATAAAGATCATCCTCTTTTTTAGCCAACACAGAAAGCCTTACATAATATTTCTTCAATACCTGTAATTCTTCATCTGACAGGTCTTCAATATCAATCAAACGATTGCTGCAACTGCTGTTTCCGGCAATCAACTCATTTCACTTGAGTTGCAACGCTACCGCATCTTTATTTTACGACTGCTGAATGACAAAAACCATGAGGAAAGTAATAATAGTGGTACCTGTGTTGATCACCAATTGCCAGGTATCGGAAAAATCAAACAGAGTTCATTGCCCACACAATTACAATTGGAATACAATAAGAAAAGCTGCAGGCCTGCCGGTAGCCCTGGTTACAATAGAGGAAAATCGGTCGAAAAAATTAGGTGAACGTTTTGAGTTCTTTTTTTATGGTAAGGAATTTTATATCCGGTTAAAGGAAAAAATTTCAGCGTCAGGATTTTTCTTCTCAAGTAGAAGGTCAGCGATTATTTCTGCTCCTATTTGCGAAAATGTAATTCCGTTTCCACCAAAACCAAGCGAGAAAAAAGCATGTGGCATTTTAGGATAAATGCCAATAAAAGGCAAGCCATCCTGGGTTGCTCCGAAAGTTCCGGTCCAACTGAATTCAGGTTTAAAGGGAATTAAAGGAAATATTTTCTTAAAGTCGCTTACCAGTTGCCTGGATTTTTTAGGGAGTAGTTTATCTCTTCTGCGGGGGTTAGAAAACTCCTCGTCCCGCCCTCCCACAATTATACGTCGATCTTTTGTTGTACGAATATATAAATAGGGGTCAGCAGTATTCCAGATCATTGCCTCATTCTTCCATAAAGAAACGGAATCATCGACTTGCTCGCTGATGGTGGCATAGGTTGATTGTAGCTTTACAATCTTTTTATCAAGGTAGTTAACTACTTCGTATCCGTTTGCAAAAATCATCTTACGTGCCTTAATGACTCTTCCGGTGGAAGTTTTCAGAACCACACCCCGTTTATTATTTTGAATATGTTCAACAGGTGATCTGTCAAATACCTTCAGGCCTTTTTTAATGGCATACTGTAAAAGCGCATGTGTAAACAGATAGGCATTGGTCTGGGCTCCATCCTGTGATAAAATTGCAGCAGGAGCGCTTATATTATATTCGGCATTAAGGGCATCATGGTTAAGCCATAGCACTTTGAATCCATTCCCTTTCCGGATCAGGTATTCGTCATATAAACCGTCTTCATCCTTTTTATGGGCAGCATAATACAAACTCTTCCTCGGTTGAAAATCTTTAAAACCTATTTTAGCTGCAACCGATTCCAGCTTGTAGATGGCTTCGCGGCATAGTTCGTAGGCTCGCACGGCATTACCATATCCTGATAAGTGTATGAGCTTTGAAAGAGGGGTATCAATTTCATATTGGAGCAGGGAAGTGCTTGCAGCGGTGCTTCCCAACCCAATAGTGCGCCCGTCAATCACTACACACTCAATGTCATTCTGCATGAGGTAGAAGGCGGCAAGAGCACCTGAAATACCTCCACCCAATATCACAACATCAGTGGTGATTGATACTGATAACTGGGGATAGTTGTAAGGCAATCCATTTTTTATTAACCAAAAGGGATAACCTGATTTTAAGTTCATAGATAAATAATCACCCGGTTAATAATTAGAAAAAAAACGGGTCGAAAGTAATTTACATGAATGGGAAACCCCGCCACGGAGCTTTATCCTTTCTGCTGGTGAAAGCATTAATTAATCATGTAAACGAACTCTCAACCCATTGTCCTCAGTAAAAAAACCAAAAAAACTTATTCTTCAGTCGCTTCTCTATTGATATGATCTTCTGCAATACCGGTCAGTAATTGATCTGCTTCCTTTTCTTCATTCAATGTCTCCTCCAAAATACCAGCAACATCCTTTCTGCCCATAGTTTTTGCCAACTGCGCCAATCCACCATACGTAGCAATCTCGTAGTGTTCTACCTTTTGAGCTGCGAGAATTAATCCTACATCCCTCGTCATCGTTCCTGCTTCCGTATCTTCAATGATGCCTTCACCTTCCTTGGTTATACCTTCCATTGCATCACATTTCTTTGCTTGCGCCTTTTCATCCATCATTTGAAACACCTCCTCCAGTCTTGTAACATGTGTTTTGGTAACTTCCAAATGGTCTCCAAAAGCCTGCTTCAGCTCTTCACTGGTAGCAGCTTTCTGCATTTTAGGCAGTGCCTTGGTCAGGTGTTTTTCCGCCCAATAGATATCCTTTAATTCGTCAATAAAAAAATCATGAAATTCAGATTTCTCATTGCCGGACTTTTGTTCTCCGGACTGTGCTTTCTTCGAGGGGGAAGAGCCTTTACGGCTATCACTTTTTTGCATATACTTGTTTTTTTGAGTTAAGAATAATTATTCAATTCAAATAACTGTGCCAATTGAATGTTACAGAGAAATATTGATGCATGCAATTTAAGATGTTCAAAATTTTCTCACAATGTGAAAAAACCTCCTCAGCAATTTTTTTTTCTTCGGTATACTAAACTTTCCCGCTACCAATCAGGTAGCTGCATTTTATTTGCAATTGTATCCATATGGAAGGACCTTCAATCATTATTTTAAAAGAGGCTGTAAAGTCATTTAAGGGGAAAAAAGTCATCCGGGTATCCGGCAATTCAAAGATCGATCAGGTTAAACTGAAGAATCAAAAGATTATAGCCTTCCGAAGCTGGGGAAAGCATTTTATTATTTGCTTCTCTTCCTTTTCTCTTAAGATTCACTTTCTCATGTTTGGAAGTTACCGTATCAATGAAAGCAAAGATCAAACACCACGCTTAAGCCTGGAATTCGCAAATGGAGTTTTGAATTTTTACACGTGTACGATCAGCCTACTTGAAGAAGATTTAAATGAGATCTATGATTGGGAAGTTGATGTAATGTCTGATAAATGGAACCCGCAGAAAGCTGTCACAACGCTGAAGAAATTAAAGAATACAATGATCTGCGATTTGCTTCTGGACCAGGAAATTTTTGCCGGTGCAGGAAATATTATCAAGAATGAAGTGTTGTACAGAGTTCGCCTTCATCCTGAGACAAAGGCAGGCGCTTTGAATAATAAGCAAAGGAAACAGTTAGTGACTGCCTGCCGCGATTATAGCTTTGAATTTTACAAATGGAAAAAGTTGTTCGAATTAAAAAAGCACTGGTTGATTTACAGCAAGAAAAAATGCCCGCGTTGTAATTTGCCGGTTGAAGTGACACACACAGGCATAGGAAAGAGAATAAGTTTTTTTTGTACGAACTGCCAGCTGCTTCCCATAAAAGCACGTCCAAAATAAGTCCCCGAAATTATCTTGAATTGCTCTTAGGGAACATCACCCTGTCAGGCATTTTTAAGAGCTCTGCAACAATATTCCTGATCAGCAGGCTTCTTTTGGTAGCTGCCTGTTTTGGTTCTACCAGGTAGATAATACTTGCTTCCAGCCATGTATTTGCATTGGTGTGGAAGCAGATATAGGGATATTCTTTTATCTCCAGTTCATCAATAGGTGATTGTTGAATAATTCTTTTAAAGTCCTCGATATGTTCGTTCATTCTTTCACCCAGCACTTTCTTCGCTACGCTACGCATAGTATCTTCCACAAATTTCAAGTCGCTCTCATAGGCGATATGAAAGGGTATTTCATTCCAGATGAAATCAAATTTTTTCCAGGAATAATTATATACCTCCGACTGAAGGATCATAGAATTTGGAAAGCGGATCAGTCTGCCGCTGGGAAGATCATTCGTGAGGTAGTCCCCGGCAAATTCAAGTAAAGTGGTGTCGAGGTAATTGATCTCTGCCACATCACCTGTAAATGATCCAACCTGTATCCGGTCACCCACCAGGTAGGGCGCACGGATAACAATGTATAACCAACCAATAAAAGATGAAATAGGTGTTTGAAGCGCAAAGCCAAGCAACAAAGAAATAAGTCCGAGTGATACTGCTGCAGTATACCAGTTTACAAATAACACAGAAATAAAAACCAACACAATCAATAATAAAGCAAGCAGTTTTACAAATCGCAATAAATTATAGCGAATCGCAGCTGTATGTGATTTTTTTGCGATCACGCTTTCAGCCAACTTTGATAACAGCAGAATTGCTACGGCCAAAAAGAAGGCCAGGGCAAGTTTCTGTAAAATAGGCTGATATGATCCAAGGATATTAAAAGTATTCACCTTCAGTGCGAAATAGACAATGAGAAAGATGGCCAGCAAAATAAAGTAGGTTCCGATCCATATTTTTCGTTTTCTATTTTCTACCGAAAATGTTTTTAAGATGGTAGATTTCTTTGTAACAGGTGCCTGGTCCGTGCTATATTTTGGATTCATAAGCTTCCTTTCCACAAAACATCGTGCCACAGTAACTGCTCAAGTATTATGGCGTTCAGGGGACTATACTGGCACAATAATATCATGCAGAAAACAGCAATTCTTAAAAAAATCTCAAAACCTATTTATGAATTCCCATTCGGCCAGCGGTCATGAAGCGAATGAGCACAAGAAGTTTTCCAGCTTTCCACGTATTTCAGATCTGCGCTACTTTCCTGGCCTTTTAAAAAGGACCTTTAAAGGCTGGAATGAAAGAGACCCTTTCTATCAAAGCGCTATTATTGCCTACTATGCCATATTCTCCTTGCCAGCATTGCTAGTGATCGTTGTATCGGTGGCAGGATTTATTTTCGGAAGAGAGGCCATTACGGGCCAGTTGTCTTCCCAGATAGGAGAAATCATGGGAAAATCCACTGCAGATCAAATTGAAGAGATGATTGCCAATGCTTCCATAGGAAGTAAATCGGTATGGGCTACCATAATTGCAGTGGTTACCTTATTACTCGGAGCTACAGGTGTCTTTGTGCAGCTTCAGAAAACGCTTAACATAATTTGGGAAGTAAAACCTGCTCCCAAGAAAAAAGCATTCCTGAGGTTGCTGCGCACACGCCTGCTTTCTTTCGGAATGATTCTTTCCATTGGTTTTCTTCTGGTAATTTCACTGGTGATCACCACCTTTATAACAATTTTTGGCAACTGGCTGCAGGTGCAGTTACCGGAGCTGGCCGTCTTTATCTTACAGTTGGTGAACTTCATTATTTCTTTTGGAATCATCAGCGTGCTTTTTGCACTTACCTATAAATATTTACCGGATGCAAAGATCCACTGGCATGAAGTGTGGTGGGGTGCGATCCTAACGGCAGCACTCTTTTCACTGGGTAAGCTTGCTTTGGGGCTATACTTTGCGAAAGCCAATCCTACCAGCACCTACGGGGCAGCAGGATCCATTGTGCTGATCATGCTATGGATCTCTTATTCCTGTATGATCTTTTTCTTTGGTGCAGAATTTACGCGGGAATATGCAACACGCGATGGTAAAAAAATTACTCCATCGGAAGAAGCAGTGAAGGATTAGTTGATGGTCACACGGATTAAGAATTAAACACCGGTCATCCAATCATTAAAGCGGAAGTCCAATGCCTATACCCGGATATTTCCTTGTTTCATTCAACCGCTTAATACTATCAGTGGCATTATTTTTATATTACTGTCAATAAAATTTACTGTTATGCTAAAATGGGCCGCTATTTTTCTAGTGATTGCAATCATCGCAGGTGTCTTCGGTTTTACCGGTATCGCTACAGGTGCTGCATCAATCGCAAAAATTTTATTCTTTATTTTCCTTGTTCTTTTTCTGGGCGCTCTCCTGTTCGGAAGTGCTCTCTTTGGGAAGAAGTAAGATAAAGGTTGAAGATTCTCTTCAAGAGCATCACTAAATTTTTGTACTCCTTCATTCAATAAAAGAATGCGGGTCAGACAAGGATTTTAGTGGTGCTCCTTCTTTTATTCCTAATCACCTCCAGATAACGGTTTTATACTATATTGGAGAGTTTCATTTAAGTCAGGCGTGCTACTACGAGTCATATCATACTCGTTGCGTGATGATAAATTTGTTTCAACTTCCGGCAAATTCCCGGGAGATTTAGAAAGAAGTTTGGAATGACATTGCGCCTTTTAAATTTTTAATATGGCTTCAAATTCTCCATTTGAGCAATCTAATTCCCATCGTGTAGATATGAGTTCACGTAAATAGCTTATCCGGATTCATTTCGTTCACAATCAGAAATGGGAATGATTTTTTCAATAATAACCTCAATTCTTAACGAAAACAAAAAATCATGAAACGTACAATATTTTTTTTGGGAATGGTTCTTTTAAGCTTTTCTTTTAAACCATTAAAGGCCCAGACAACATCCAGCGGTTTTTACATTGGCGCCCGCTATTTGCCCACAATCTCTGATTTTAAGATGAAACAGGTAAATGGTGATTTCTATAAAACAAGCACAGTTTTGGGATATGGCATAGGCGGACTAATCGGCGTTAACCTTAGTGATCATATTGGATTGCAGGGGGAAGTACTTTATTCAGCACTTGCACAGAACTATGTAGACGCAACCAATACGGAAAGGAGAATCGACCTTAATTACATTAACATTCCTTTAATGGTTGTGCTTAACACCAACAGCAGTTCTGTCGTAAATTTAAACGTGACAGCAGGTCCGCAACTGGGTATATTGGTGGGTTCAGAGTTTGATGCTACGGGAGGAATGGCAGGAGATACTGTTACTGCCGTATTTGCCGCGAAAAGTGGGGATTTCGGAATAGCATACGGTGCAGGAATAGATTTCAACGTTCTCCCTAATTTTTCCATTGATCTTGGTTACCGTGGAGTGATTGGATTGGTTGACATCAGTGATCAAAGCAAAACCCTGACTACTGACCAGTATTACATACTTGATCGTTCACATCTTATGACTTATGCAGCATATGTTGGCGTAAAGCTTAAATTCTAGTGTACTTTTGTTTGCGGGAGGGGAACGGGTTGGTGTTTCTCCCGGTCCCTTTCCTGCGAACATATTTTGAAACAAATATAAAATGCATCGTTCTTTCAGGTCTTTACTTAAAATATTTCTTTACGCTTTAGTTTCAGTTATAATAATTGGTATTGCAGCAAATATTTATGCAGGAATCTATCTCCGGAATTACCTTGATCAAAACACCCTCAACAGTGATACACTACCCTATCACATCGAAATTGGAAAATTGCAGGTAAACCTATTCACAAGATCTGTTTGTGCTACAGGAGTAACTGTAAATTCCAACGATTCAACTTCAGCGAATAATTTTATTGATCTCAGCGTTGCCACTATAAAAATTGCAGGAGTGAGTTATTCCAAATTTTTATTTAAAAAATCATTGTACATCCGCAATATTGAATTTAATCGGCCTGTTGTAAATGTTTCCAATTTTAATACGATAGCCACTACAACTGATAGTGCTGCCATAATTAATTTATACACGATTATCCAGGACAAATTAAAAGGTATATGGGTGGGGAGTTTTAAAATTGAAAAAGGGAACATTACCATCACTTCAAAAGATTCCACTGATTTACTTTTATCCATTCCTGAATTAGACTTTGAATTAACTAACATCCGGGCAGACTCCACACTCAATAATTCTCTTAAAAGACTTGAAGCAGGTGAAATGAAAGCCGTGATAAAAGGATTTAACGGGCACTACTTACAAGGGCTTTATGCATTTCACATACCTACGATAGCTATTAATAGTAAGGAAGGGTTACTTTCCATTGATTCCATTTTATTCGGCCCTTCCATAGCAAAACAAAAATTTGCTGTTCAGCTCGGTTACCAGACAGATTGTATCCAGCTTCGCCTGGCAGGACTTAAAGTTCATTCTCAAAAGTTTCCTGAGATTCTCGAACTCGGAACGGTTTTTATTGAGAAGATAGAAATCAATGACGTGGTACTAAGAGACTATCGTGACATGAACATACCGCGCGCTCCGGGCATTAAGCCCATGCCGAAGGATATGCTGGTTGATTTACCCTTTCAACTAACCATAGATCAGGTTATACTTTCCAAAGCCGATATAACTTATGAAGAACTGGCAGAAGGGAAAACTGAAAGTGGGGCTATCAGGTTTGCAAATGTGAAAGGCGAGGTAACAAATATCTCCAATGTGAATATGGATGATACAATGAAAGTTATTGGTTCGGGCTACGTTATGAACCAGGCCGCGGTGAGTTCGCAACTCTTCTTTCCATTGAATGGAAATACCTTTTCTGCTTCTGTAAATATGGATGCATTCGATATGAAGATATTAAATCCTATGGTGAAGAATCTCGCCCCTATGAAAATTGTAGATGGGAAGGCGAAGAGCATGCAGATGTGGTGCGCAGCAGATGCCATCAAAGGGTCTGGTCAGATGACCTTTCTTTATTCAGACCTCGAGGTAAGTGCACTGGAAAAGGGCGAGAAGAAGAAAAAATCTTTTCTTTCAGGATTAATAAATTTTGTCGCTAACAAAGTGATCCTTGAAAAAAATAATCCTGAGGATAATGTGATTCGTGTCGGGAAAGTGGAGTATAAACGTGACCCTGAGAGAAACATCATTAACTATTCCTGGAACCTCATCTTCAGTGGTTTCAAATCTTCCATCGGGTTGAAAGAGGAAAAACTTAAAAAAGCAATGTGATATTACAGAGGCAGCAGTTTATTAATTAATCATACTTACTGAAACCACTTCATTCAATGGCTACGAAAAAAAATACCAAACCAGGTGTTGACAATAAAAAGGTGAAGCAGCTGTTGCCCGATACTGAAAACAGCACAGGAGAATTTTTCACTACCAACCAGGGATTGCTGATCAATGATGATCAGAATTCTTTAAAATCCGGTGAACGTGGCGCAACGTTACTGGAAGATTTTATCCTTCGTGAAAAGATTACCCACTTCGATCATGAACGTATTCCCGAGCGTATTGTGCATGCCCGCGGAACCGCTGCACATGGGCATTTCCAGCTTTATCAATCAATGAAATCCCATACTAAAGCAAAATTCCTAAATGATACCTCTCTTCAAACCCCTGTCTTCGTTAGATTCTCTACCGTTGCAGGTTCAAGAGGTTCTACCGACCTTGCGCGTGACGTAAGAGGTTTTTCAGTAAAATTTTACACGCAGGAAGGAAATTACGATTTAGTGGGCAACAACATGCCTGTGTTCTTTATTCAGGATGCTATAAAGTTTCCGGACCTTATTCATGCTGTAAAACCTGAGCCCAACAACGAAATTCCACAAGCTGCATCAGCACATGATACCTTCTGGGATTTCATTTCACTGATGCCGGAGTCGATGCACATGATCATGTGGGTGATGAGTGACCGTGCTATCCCCAGAAGCTTACGCATGATGGAAGGATTCGGAGTTCATACTTTCCGGTTTATCAATGAAGAAGGAAAATCTTCTTTTGTAAAATTCCACTGGAAGCCGTTGTTGGGTGTGCATTCTGTAGCATGGGATGAAGCGCAAAAAATTTCAGGAAAAGATCCGGATTTCCACCGCAGAGATTTGTGGGAAGCAATTAACAATGGTGCATTTCCGGAATGGGAACTCGGCGTGCAGATAGTTCCGGAAAAGGACGAACATAAGTTTGATTTTGATTTATTGGATCCTACCAAACTTATCCCTGAAGAACTAATACCTGTTCAGCGAATTGGTAAAATGACGCTGAATAGAAACCCCGATAATTTTTTTGCTGAAACAGAGCAGGTTGCTTTCCATCCGGGGCACTTAGTACCTGGGATAGATTTCACCAATGATCCTTTACTTCAGGGCCGCCTGTTTTCTTATACTGATACCCAGCTTTCAAGACTGGGAGGTCCCAATTTTCATGAGATTCCAATCAACCGTCCAATTGTTGACATACACAATAACCAGCGCGATGGTATAATGCGGCAGCAGATAAATAAAGGAACCACGAGTTATCATCCAAATACAATC
>JBDSEW010000428.1:0-2600 GCA_039919825.1 Chitinophagales bacterium
CGGAAACAGCTTTACAACTACAAAACTCAATAAGGCAGACAGTAAAATTGCAATCAGCAGGGTGTAGTTATTTCTCATTCATGATGTCTAAGGTTTCTAAAATTAGAAAAACATTTGTTACTGTTCACCAGCTCTAAGAAAAGTTGCTACAAAGACCTCAAAGCCACAAAGAAATACTCAATTGAAACAAAACTTTGAGTCTTCGCTCCTTAGTAGCATAAATCCGTTTACTTTGAACAACAAAATTCAAGGGTGCTAAACAGTAAAAAGTATTCTTATTGAAGGTGAAATAACCCCTTGTATCAACCATTGCCCAGCGTTAAGATGAATACACTATATCCCTTTAAAATGAAACTGCTAATTCAGTTTAGCCGTAAGCGGACTGCGAAGGCCAGAATACTTATATAACTCGGCATACACCGCACCAACTATAATCGGCGACTCTACGCGTACCGGAATTTTATTGTTATCGTCTGTCACCCACACCTTCATTTCTTCACCTCCTTTAAAAATGGTGCCATCAATTAGCAGTGGGCTGAACTTAATACAGTTATATTTTCCGTTCCTCGTCGAAACAACTTCTTTTCCCAGGTAACGAATATACACAGGGTACACTTCATCATCCAGGAAAAGGGTAACAGGAATGGTGTCGTTCTTTTTATAGCTTGCAAAATCAATATTTCGTGCATAGTAAATTGCCGACAGCACATCCTGAATGCAATCCGGTATGGGGAAAGTTCCTTTGCCTGATACAGCCTGATTTTCCTTGTGCTTGAATACTACATTCTGAGTAATAATATAACCGCCTTCATTCACATTCCTGATAAAATGAAGTGGTTTCAGTGTTTGCATATCCATGTATGTTTCGTAGGTGTCACGCACCTTGTAAAACATATCGTAAGATTTATAGGTACTGCCTGCACCCACCATATGATAGCAGGGCACATTGTTGAAAAATCCTTCATTTACTTTAAAAGAAACCTCGCCTGCATTGAGCCATAAGGAATTCCAGTTGTAAGAAACCTTATAAAAAACCTGTTCACCAATGCTGAAAGCGGTATTGCGAACCGTGCACTCCTTCTCTGCCTGTGCCCCTGCATTTAGTGTCAGAAAAATCACCAACCCAATAATCAATGCTATCTTCTTCATGAAATACGTATTAATTGAATTTGAGCAACTCTAAGATAAAAAATGTACCAAATATGAAGTTATAAGCTAACCAGTAGTTTCAAACGATGTAAGGTGCAGAAAGTTTTACCATGAAGCACGCTATTTAATAGATTAATCCCTGCTGAATTTTTTGATGAAGAACAGTAACTTGCTTCCATAAAACCTCACCCTTTGAGTGCTTTGCGAACAACACCTGAAAAAAATGATTCCGGTTTAAAAAAAATTATTCTGGGGGTTGATCCTGGTACCAATATTCTGGGATACAGCGTGGTGGAAATTTACAAAAACGAAATGAAGCTCATTGAAATTAACGTGCTTCGCATGGACAAGGCACCTGACCATTATCAGAAACTGAAAGAGATTTTTGAGGGAATTAGAAAAGTAGTACGCAAGTTTAAACCTACCGAGATGGCGATTGAATCACCCTTTTTCGGGAAGAATGTGCAGTCGATGCTCAAACTCGGAAGGGCACAAGGGGTTGCTATTACCGTAGCGCTATCAGAAAATGTTCCTGTATTTGAATACTCTCCGAGGAAAATAAAACAATCGATCACAGGCAACGGCAATGCTTCGAAAGAACAGGTGGCTGCCATACTTTCTCACCTGCTGCAATTTGATCATCAGTATTTATTACTCGATGCGACTGATGCATTGGGAGTTGCTGTTTGCCATCATTTTCAAAACAAAACTACTACCGGGAATACTAAAAAAGTATCCGGATGGAAACAGTTTCTTCAGCAGCACCCCGAACGCATAGGTGCAAAAAAGAAGCCCTGAAATCAGGGCTTGTTTTGCAAATCTTTTATGTGGAAACGCTATGAGAATTAAGGTCGTCCTAATTCTTTCAGGTAACGATAGTGAGACCGTACAGCATCTCCGAATTTCGCATGGTAATGATAAGGCACGTTGTATTGAGCTGCGGTGTTTTGTAAAATCTTGCTGATCGCAGGGTAATGCACACTGCATACACGCGGAAATAAATGATGCTCTACCTGGAAATTCAAACCACCCACATACCAGTTGATGAAACGATTCTGCATCGCGAAATTACTGGTAGTTCGCATTTGATGTACTGCCCATG
This sequence comes from Chitinophagales bacterium, assembly GCA_039919825.1. Lineage (GTDB taxonomy): Bacteria > Bacteroidota > Bacteroidia > Chitinophagales > UBA10324 > JACCZZ01. The sequence goes on from JBDSEW010000428.1 coordinate 2,252, forward strand.
TTTCTTCAACGATACCACCTCCCTCATTTTTTACATGTTCCGTGCCCTCTACAGTATGCGCAAGTTGAAATATGATGCCGAGAATAATGCCAGCCACCATATGTACTGTGAAGAACCCAATCAGGAATTGCCACCAGACGATATCCATCACAAGCAATGGAATCACAATCGTATAAGAATAATAGACAACTTTAAAAAGTAGGAGCATAATGATTTCAGAAACCGGATGCTTCTTGTTGACATATGGTCCAATGTCTTTCTGCGAAAGTTTTTTGTAATCTTTAAAGAATACCCAGAAGAAAGTGGCAAATGAATAAGCTAAAAACGCAAGGACATGCTGGTAACGGTG
>JBDSEW010000026.1:0-20600 GCA_039919825.1 Chitinophagales bacterium
CGGAAAATAAATTCGGCATGACGGCTCTTCCGACCTTTTGAGACAGACTCATCCAACTCTGCAATCAAAAAACTATCCTTATTTATTGGTCATTCGTATCACCGGAATAATCATTTCTTCCAGTGAAATTCCACCATGCTGAAAAGTATTGCGGAAAAGATTGACATGGTAATTATAGTTGTTCGGGTATACAAAGTACTTGTCTTCCTTTGCAAAAATAAACGTTGAACTTACATGGGGCTTGGGCAGAAATAATTCATGCGGATTGCGGGTCTCCAGCACGTCTTTAGAATTGTAGTTGAGGTTCCTGCCGTGTTTGTAACGAAGGTTGGTAGTGGTATCCCTGTCACCAATTACTTTTGAAGGTTCCTTCACGCGAATCGTTCCATGGTCTGTGGTGATAACCAGGTTTACTTTCTTTTCCGAAATACGCATCAACGCATCAAGCAACGGTGAATGTTCAAACCAGGAATGGGTGATCGACCGGTAAGCCGTTTCATCATTCGCCAGCTCTTTCAACACATCCATTTCTGTTCTTGAATGGGAAAGCAGGTCCACAAAGTTGTACACGATCACATTCAGATCGTTGTTCAGCATGTTGTAGATATTGTCGGAAAGCAACTTCCCGTCGTTGTAATTCGTGATCTTCGTATAGCTGAACTTCAGGTTCTTTTTCGAACGGATGATCTGGTCTTCCAGGAAATCCTTTTCATGTAAATTCTTTCCTCCTTCCTCTTCATCATTCAACCAGAAATTCGGAAATCGCTTTTCAATATCCAGTGGCGTCATACCTGCAAACATCGCATTGCGGCTGTAATGCGTGGATGTCGGGAGAATACTGTAATAGGTATCCTCATCTGTGAGCCGGAAGGATTCTGAAATAGTTGGTTGAATCACCTTCCATTGATCAAAGCGAAGATTATCGATGAGGATTAAAAAAGTAGGTGTGCCAGGTTCGATGTATGGAAATATTTTTTCCTTGAATAAGTTGTGCGACATCGTAGGGGTATTCTCATCGGGTTTATTCAACCAGGTCTTATAATTCTTAACAATGAATTTACAGAACTCTGTATTCGCCTCCGACTTTTGCATGGCCAGCACATCGCGCATACCCGCTGTTTTTGATTTGTCGAGTTCCAGTTCCCAATAAATCAGTTTACGGTAGACATCAGCCCATTCTTCATGGTTCAAGCCCATGCTGATGCGGGAAAAGATCTGCTGAAATTCCTGCTGGTAGGAAGAGGTAGTTTTCTCACTGATCAATCTGCGGTTATCCAATAATTTTTTTAGTGTCAGCAAAATCTGCTGTGGCTTTACGGGCTTAATAAGGTAATCGCTGATCTGAGAACCGATGGCATCTTCCATCAGGTTTTCTTCCTCGCTTTTGGTGATCATCACAATCGGAATACTCGGCTGAATAGCTTTAATATCGGTCAGCGTTTCCAAACCGCTCATGCCCGGCATCTGTTCATCCAGGAAAACGATGTCGAGCACTTCTTCCCTGCATTTTTCAATGGCATCTACGCCATTGCTTGCTTCAATAATGTTGTAGCCTTTCTCCCTCAAAAAGAGAATCTGTGGTTTAAGCAACTCAATCTCATCATCTACCCAAAGGATAGTAGGTTCATTGGCCATGTCTTATTAGTTTAATTAAGTAAAGTGAAAGATAGAAAAGTAAAAGTGGGGCGGTAGCTAATCTTTTATCTGGGTAAATTGCTAAATTGTCCAATTGTTTAATTGCTGCTCAGAATCTGATAACCTGACCATTCAGCAATTCAACCAGGTAACAATTATGATGCGATATTCAGGCGTTGTTTAAACTCATGCCAAATTTCGTACAAAAAATCTGAAATAGTTTGAATAAAAGAAAAATCATTAACGATCCTGTTTATGGCTTTATTACCATACCTACGGAATTAATCTTCGATTTGATTGAACACCCGTTCTTTCAGCGGCTGGGGCGTATCAAACAATTAGGATTGACCTACCTCGTGTATCCAGGAGCCCAGCACACCCGTTTTCAGCATGCCCTGGGCGCCATGCACCTGATGGCCCAGTCGCTGGAAGTGCTTCGTTCGAAAGGTGCCATTATTACCAGTGAAGAAGCAGAAGCAGTAACCATTTCAATCCTGTTACACGATATCGGCCACGGGCCCTTTTCTCACACACTGGAAAAATTACTGGTTACCGGCATTTCTCATGAAGAACTTTCCATCCGCATGATGGAAAAGATGAATGAAGAATTCAGCGGAAAACTCTCTATGGCGCTCGAGATATTCCGGGGAGCATACGGCAAAACATTTTTGCACCAGTTGGTTTCCAGCCAGCTCGATATGGACCGGCTCGATTACCTTAACCGTGACAGCTTTTTCACCGGAGTAGCTGAAGGAGTGATTGGGTATGACCGCATCATTAAAATGCTGACCGTGAAGAACAATGAACTGATGGTGGAATCAAAAGGAATGTATTCTATTGAGAAATTTTTGATTTCCCGAAGACTGATGTACTGGCAGGTGTACCTTCACAAAACAGTGCTTGCTGCCGAACAAATGCTCGTGAAAATAATGGAACGGGCGAATGAAATATCCCTCACAAGGAAACTATTGTCAACTCCTGCCCTCTCCTATTTTTTGGAAAAGAATCTTGCCACATCATCCAATGCGTCACCTGATGATTCGCTAAACCGTTTTGCTGACCTGGATGATACTGATGTGATCAGCAGCATAAAGATGTGGCGAGATGATCCGGATCAGATTCTTTCATGGCTCAGCCGGCATTTACTGCTACGAAACCTCTTTAAGATTGAATTGAGAAATACGCCCTTTGATGAATCTGCAGTCACATTAATCAGGCAAAGGGTTCAACGGCAAAGCAATATTTCTTACGATGAACTTCACTATTTCGTTTTCACGGAAACTACCAGTAACCATGCTTATAGTCCTGAATCAGGGCCGATAAATATTCTCTTTAAAGACGGTACCATAAAAGATGTTGCCGATGCTTCAGATCTGCTCAACATACGCGTGCTGGAAGATCCTGTAGTGAAGTATTTTTTGTGCTGTCCGAAAGAGATTGGATAAATCCATTTCCAATATGGTTTGTCAAAAAGACTGGATGCGAAAAATTATTCCTTAAAAAACTTTCTCACCGAATATTTTTCACCTGATTTTATTTTTAATACAAATACACCACTTGGGAAGTATCCTATATCAACATGCACTACATTTTTGCCCGCTGAAAGATTTTTGCTGAATGAACGAACATTTTCTCCGAGCTCATTGATGATCTCAATGCCGGCCTCTTGTTCCTTCAGTGAAAAGAATTCTATACTTATATTTTCTGAAGCAGGATTAGGGTACACGTTTAAAAGAGTAAGATGTTCTGGAAGTTGCTCAACTGCTGTAAACACCATGCAGGAATCACTGAAACTGGAACAAAGCATTGTATCACTCATCGCGAATGCTTCTTCCATAGTAGTATTGATAAGTGAACCTCCCGATCCAAATTGAACCACGGGAGTTTTCACTTTTGCCGGCATATATTCCTGGTAAGTGAAACCGGTATAGTCAGTCTCATTACAACCACTATCAAAATTTTCATCCAGCTTTATGATCATTGGACTCAAATGAGGAACATAAAAATTGGTAAATCCCGAAAGCACAAAACCACTTTCTCCCTTTGCCGTAGTGAGATAAGGATAGTGCGATCCACCCTTGTTATAAGCCTTCAGCCATTCCATGTTTCCCTCCGCATCGGTTTTTAAAACGCAATGTTTGTTTGGAACAAAGCCTACCGACGGATAGGAAAATGTTGCAACACCGATAGCATAACTTCCATCGTTGAGGACAATTACAGAAGACCCATTCTCCGAACCATCAATATTGCTCCCATGATACGACTTACACCAAAGAGTATCTCCAGCTGCATCCGTCTTAATTAAAAATTCATCCGGATAATCGAGGTAACTATCTTTTGTAAGTGTACTGCTTCCTGTAATAATATAGCCACCATCAAAGGTATTTGCGATAGCATAGCCGGTTACATTGTGCAATGTATCGCCAAATGCCTTCATGTAAATCATATCTCCGTCTGCATCTGTCTTTAGAAGAAAGCAATGAAAAGCTCCGGAAGTAATATAACGTCCGGTTGCAGCGTAATGCCCATCGTATGTTTCAATCACGTCAAAGGCTTCATCATAATTGCCGGCTGTACCATATGTTTTACCCCAGATAAAATTTCCATCATCATCTACCTTCATCAGGTATATATCTTTATAAAAGGAACCTGCATCTTCACCATAACTGCTCGTGGTGCCGGCAATAATATAATCATGTGATTCGGTTTCTACCACACTATTAACAAGGTCGTCTCCGCTCCCCTGCATTATTTTCTTCCACAATGCATTTCCATCTGCATCCGTGCGAACCAGCAAGATGTTGTAGGATCCATAAAATCCGATACTGGCTGCAAGCAAAAAACCATGGTCGTGGGTTTCCACCACACGTTGTGATATATTTCCAATGGTTGAACTGCTATTATAACTTTTACTCCAAAGGATAGCGCCGTGACAATCCGTTCTTGTCATAAAAACATTGTACTGCGTTGTGCCCGTTTGTGCCACGCCCGTAATCATATAGCCGCCATCAGTTTCCTGGTATGCTCCAAAACACTCCACGTCATAGTCTGTGGTATATATTTTTTGAAAAGCATTCTGCGCCATTCCCGGATAAATAACAACACTAATAATAATGAGAAGGATGAAACCTGCAATCGCTGAAGTTCTGTTCATTAGCATTCTCTTTTGGTAAATTTAGCAGAATGTTTCCAGAGTCCTCTCCAATTGTAAAGTGCCATCCCAGCAATTTTTTGTGACGTTTACCTGACAATCAACCTTTAGAATTCAAATCTACCATAGGGATAAATCCGTAAGTGATTCACAATGCGCCAATTGAAAAAGGTCCTGTTCAACACCTAATTTCTTCCATTCAGGATGAATCATTTTGAAAAAGGGCGTTGCAGGAAATAATTTTAAGGATTGGAGTTCTTTTTGTTTACGAAACCAGGGATTTCAAAACACCATAATATATGCTCACAGAAACCGATAGAACAATGGACGCCTTGCCCGAGGCATCTGTATTCCTGATTGCATTGATATTGGATGGTTTTTTTAAAAACGAAGGTAACCAGGCGCCACCTATCTATGAAGATCCGCACATGGCACAGTTACTTGGATTTGGTGAAATATGTTATAATTAATTGGGCAAATAATTCCTCCACTCCCAATTCTATCAATTGATGATGCTATGACAATTTTTGATATGCCTTGATCCAGCGTTCAGGTAATTCTTCCCTGCAAGCCATCTGGTAATCATTATAGGAACAGGGCAGCAAATGAAACTTCTTCTGGTTTCTGGGCTTATTTCCTCCCGGCACTTCCATCCACCACCGGTCAGTTTTTTTACTTTTCCAGAAATTCATTTCGTATTTGTTCTCCTTAAAGTGGATCGTAAATTTTACATAATCAGGATCATCTTCCTTTGGATAATCATTCTTCCTGTTATAAAACCCGTTCAAAAAGTACCAGATGATATCTGCTGCAAGCTGCACAGATTGTCCACGCACATCCACTGAAGGATTACAGCCATAAATGCCGAAGGAATCAACCTTTTCACCCTGCCCTGCATAGCTCGCCAGCTGACATGCTTCTTCAGCAAACAATCCATTGGGAGTAGCATTCCTGTTACCGGGCGAATCGCTGTACCTAATCACCGACATATCGAAGCTGAACAGGTTGGTACCCCGCAGCACCGGTTCCATTTCTTCAATGGCTGATTTTACTTTACCCAACCGGTAACTGTCAAAGTGCAATTTGTCGAGCAACTCAACAGCACTTTGCGAAGTCAAATGGGTCTGGTAGCCGATCTGGTTGAAATTAAAAATATAGGAAGGCTCATAACTCAATGTATTCAGCAAAAAACCCTCATCATCCATTTCTGGCTGTTCTGCCTTCAGATCAATCGTGTTATCCGCTACCGTCATGTTAATAATACGGTTCAGGTCGTGGTAGGCGCCAAACTGGCCAAAGGTGAGGTCATGACTTCCCCCAATAATTACAGGCAACACTTTCAGATGAATTAGCTCATTTACTACCTTGCTCAAGGCCACATACGTATCACGAATCGTTTCACCCATCTCAATATTCCCAAGGTCAATGATTTTTGTATCACTGCTAATCTTTGACCTGGAAAACAATTCCCTGCGAATGAGATCAGGAGCTTCTGCGCATCCATTGTTTTTTACTGAACCACGGTCTTCCTTTACACCCACCAAGGCAATCTGCATCCCTTCCGGATTCAGGTCGCTGATCACATTCAGGCCCAGCTGGTTTTCCGAATAGTTTTCACCGGCTAACAATTCAGCAGGTGCCTGCTGCAAAAACTCTTCAAACATCACTTTTTTGTTTATAAGCGGTAAAAATAGAAATCTGCTGATAAAGTTGGGATTGTTAATGTACAGTCAGCAATTGATAATTCTGATTATCGCCTTTGCCCAGTCATTTAGGAATTTAACCATTTAAGGAAACCAATCTCAAAATCAACTCCTATCGAATAATCCCCTTTACTTATTTTTGACCGAAATACAATCAATGTCCACCATCTTCAATTTCGAGATACTTGGAAATTCATTGCCGCGAATTGGCTGGTTCCTGATCATCATCCTTTTTGCATTTGTATTCAGCAGGTATGCTTCTAAATTTTTCAGTGCTCTTATCTACCGCCTTTTCAGAAGATATACCAAAGAAAGTTACGGATCGAAATTTCACGCATTGGTAGCGCAGCCTTTGCAATACCTGCTGGTGCTCCTCATTGTCCGCACTGCCATTGAATCTCTCACGTATCCCGAAAGCTGGAAAGTTTCCTTCTGGAATCATCCGCTGCAAATACTGCTGGATGAATTATTATGGACGCTTGTGCTCCTGGCATTTACCTGGCTTATGCTGCGTATTATTGACTATATAGCCTATCTTCTACATGAACGTGCAGAATATACGGCATCCAGGGCCGACGATCAATTGGTACCATTTGTAAAAGATGCATTGAAAATTTTTATAGTCATCAATGCACTCTTCATATTGCTTGGTGGCGTATTTGATCTTGACCTTACATCGTTGCTGGCAGGATTAGGTATCGGTGGCTTAGCAGTTGCTTTTGCAGCCCAGGAAAGTATCAAGGATATTTTTGGATCTATCACCGTGTTTCTTGATAAACCGTTTGTGGTAGGTGATGTGGTAAAGATTGGAGAGGTGGAAGGAACAGTAGAGCGGGTAGGCATTCGAAGTACTAAAATGCGGACGGCTAATCGTACCCTGGTAACAGTTCCCAATAAAAAAATGCTTGATTCAAGTGTGGACAACCAAAGCCAGCGATCGCACCGCCGCGTACGGCAAGTGATTGGACTTACCTATCAGACTACTGCCGAACAACTCAAAAAAATTATTGGAGAGCTACAGGATTATTTTAAGAACAGTGATGAGCTGAATAAAGATTACGTGGTAGTCTTCGACGATTTTGGAGAAAGTTCACTCAACATCCTGCTGATTTACTACGTCCCTTTTTCTCCCTATGAAGAGCATATGATGTTAAAGGAACAAATCAATTACAGGATCATGGAGGTGGTGGAAAGGAATGGCAGCTGCTTTGCATTTCCCGTTCGGGAAATCAGGCTGGATCCGGAATTATTTAAGAAGTCATGATCCTTTGATTGCAAAACTCCTTTCAATAAATAGTTCTTCTTTCAAACCATTACATCTTTTACCTGCCGGAATAATTCCTCTTCATCATAATTCAGCTTCGGTTCTTCCACTTCATACTTTACCTGGATACGTAGCGCTTTCAAGCCCTGCAATCCCTGGAGTGGTTCCACGTCGATGCGTTCAACGTCTCCCGTGATCCAGCCTTTCATCCTTAAAAACTCGAAATACCTTTCGTATTCCTTTGCTTCTTTATCCTGCGTGTAGATGATGGCAATTTTATGTGGTTGGGTAAGTCTTTCATTCGTTCCCTTTATGTGCGCCTTGTCTATGCGTTTCTTTACAATCTCATACCGGATATTGTATGCACCGGCCACATCAAACCGCTTTTCATCCATGCGAAACATGATGGCAAACGGATTGCTGTAACACAAAATCAACTGCGTGGTTTCCAGGGTCATCGGGAGAGAAGGCAAAAGCAGGTGTGTTTCCCTTGCAATATTCACCATTGTAACCAACTGCCACAGTCGGAAATTTCTAACATATACAGGATCAAATTTTCCCGATTGTAATATGGATTGTCCGAGATAGATGTTGTATTCAACACCATCCGTCTTGTACTTTTCAAAATAATGCGGCAGCAATTTTTGCGAACGTTCTTCTTCTGCATCAAGAATAGCTGCTACCGTATCATTGATCATGGTAAGACTCTTTTCAAAATCGTGACGCCTGAAATGATAGATCTCATGTACAGGGTCAAGCGATGAAAAGTAATTGGCCACTGATTGTTTTAAAGTAGTATCCCTCTCCGCCAGCAACCGGAAAGTGGGTTCTACTTCCTGCTTCATAAATTCCAGAATGCCCGTTTCATCGCCCGAGTCCATGCCTTCCTGCAGTTTTTCTATAAACCGGTCTGCACGATAGATCATTTCCTCCAGAATGTTCAGTGGATATTCTTCATGCGCATCCGATAGTATCTGCTTTGCTGATGACAGGTAATCAATCAGGTCATGACGAATGGCTTCATTGCGTTTTTCCGAGGAACCGCGAATATCCACCGCTCCATAAATTGGGGTTACCTCTTTCAATTCAATAGGTGCAAGCTGCACTTCTTCTTTATTATTGGCTTGAGAAATCACATCCAGCGCTGCCTGTGCAAATTTCCATTCAACTGAAGGATGAATGGAAGTAAAATGTTCTTTGATCGTTGCCTGTACCCTTGTATCAAAATCTTTTGCTGTTCGCTGAAAGGCGACAGAAATCAGCGGAAGTATTTCCTTCAGTTTGAGCACCGTCATAAAATTAAGTTCATCGGCATTGGGTGAACCAAATTCAATGGCACCTATTAATTCTTTGTCCTGAAAAACAGGAACTATGAGGATACTCTTGATACCCTGCAACAGCAATTCTCTATCTACTGGAGTAATCACCTCCAGTCGCTCAATATCTTCTATAAGATAAGGGGCAGCGTGTTGTATGGCACTGTGATAGATACTGCCTTCAAAATTCGAGAACATCATCTGCGACTTGTCAGAAGGAATAAAGCAGTACCAGTTATCCATATTACAGGTTGCCATCTGGCCCCTGTAGCTGAGAATGGGAGCAATACCTACCCTGAGTTCAGGTAACCTGAAATAACTGCGGAATTTGTCGCGTATATCGCGGATATTATCTGCTGAAATTATGGAACCTGTCTGCAGCAGTGTGTATTCCAATTGTGATACCATTTCCCGGTCTGTGATATCCATCACACGGTACACCGTAAGTCCGCGAAACTCAAAGTTATCAGGTGGGAAATTCTTCAGCCAGAATTCAGTATCAAAAAAATTATCTTTCAAAGGGCTCAGGTCAATCTCGCTCAATGGCTTCGGCTCTTTTACTGCGATAACTTCTGCAAACATCGTATTGATCTCGGGCTGAAAGTAGCTCGACATACCTGTGAATTTATCGACCTCACTGCTCTTCATTACATCAGGATGAATCATGGGATAGTGGTAATAGGATTCCAGTATCGCCATGCCACAATAGGCCACCATTTCTTCAATGCCTTTTTTGACATTCAGCTTAGTCAGGTCCCAAACGCCATTTTCATCTGCCTGGAACATGTTGCGGAATTTTGGAGAACCATACACCGTAACAGGCTGAAAAGGAATCAGCACACCGGCAATGTAGTTTTCAATCATTGATGAAGGGAGCACCGTAGAGAGCAGCAAATCCACTTCTTTCCTGTAACGGCTAAGGATATTCAAATCTCCTATGGGTCCCATTAATTCAGGTATGGCTTTCACCGTTTTCAGGATGTAATCACACAATGGGGCTTCCAGATTGTCTGCATCTGCGGCTTTCTCTTCCAGCTTCCTGATAAGTAATTCAAAACTGAGCGTCGTTCTGTAAGGAAATCCGAAACGGTTTTCATACGTCGGAACTACTGGTGTTAGAGTAGTATCTTTCTTCTTCATGGGATGAAGTTAACTGGATAAAGTTAAGTAAAGTTTAAACTGAATCAAGCATCGGTTTGAGCAATTCTGTTTGGATGCCACCACAAAGACGATTATCACTTCTATCTATTTTAAAGGTTACCGGGTGATTTTTTTAAGGCGTTGTTGTAAGGTTATAAATTATTTATAGCGCCTTTGCAAATGCAAAAAACCGGTACGACTTCTCATCGTACCGGCTTCTTATAAAGGAAATTATTTTCCCCAGCTCTATTTTATCACCACCATTTCTTTGGTATCAATTCTGGCTCCGTCAACATATAATGAATACAGATAAGTACCGCTTTGTAATTGACCTGCTTCAATAGAGATTTGCGTCTCACCGCAAGTCAATGGAATTGCGCGTACAATGCGACCTGAAGCATCTGAAATGCGCAGCGAAGCTTCTTTGCATTCTTTAGGTAACCGGAATGGAATAAGAGTGCTGTTATCAAACGGATTGGGAATATTCTGCCCCAAAACAGACTGATCATTTGTAGGTGCAGCAGAGAAGCTTACGATGCCATCTGTTGAACCCGTCCCCGTGCCGCTATTGCCTGTTTGAGTTTGTGATTCCAACTTTTCGATGCGTGCAATCAATTCCAATATCTGCTGATCTTTTTCATGATTGGCCGTTGAAAGTTCCTGAACAGACTTTACCAATGGCACTACAAACCGGCTGTAATCCAAAGCATAATTATCACCATCATTGGTAGGAATATAAACACCATTGAAAGTATACCCCTTACTTCTTACCAGCTCATCAACTTCCTGTGCAAGAAATCCTACTTCGCGAATTTTTCCCTTCTCCATCATCTTATTCTCATACTCAGGCGAAACTCCTTTATCCTTTAGATCTTTGCGTAGAAAATCATCGTAACCTTTGTAATTGAATTGATAAGTGACCGGATGAAGCGCATCGATGAATTCCAGCCCGGGCAAGTCGGCTTCCTGCACATTGTTTTTGAAACGTGCATCACTCACGATTGTGTATCCACCCGCAGTAGCAAGCACTGTAGTTGAAGAACCCAGTTGCATTTTGTCGTCGGCATTTACTATTGCACCGGTACCAATTGCAGTGGCTCCTGCTCGGGCACCTGTTGATACATCGGCATCTTCACCCAAACAAGTATTACCTGCACCAGTGGTAATTGTATTACCGGCATCTTCTCCAATTGCAACATTGGTACTTCCTGTAGTTATTAATATTCCTGCCCCATCACCAACGGCAACATTGTCTTGGCCGGTAGTGGAAGCAAGCCCCGCCTGGAAACCTAAATAAGTATTTTCAGTACCTGAAGAATTGGCACCTCCTGCATTGAATCCCATAAAAGTATTGTTGATACCTGTACTGACATCGCCCGCACCTGATCCAATAAAGACGCAACCACTGGCAGTAGAATTAGAACTGCCTGCATTGTTGCCGATAAAAACATTGTCACTACCGGTAGTAGTTGCATCTCCTGCAGAAGTTCCTACTGCTACATTGCGGGTACCACTCGTGTTGGCCAATCCTGCATTTTCACCAATAAAAGTATTATTGGAACCTGTATTATTATTCGCTCCGGCATCATTTCCAACAAAAGTATTTTGATTGCCTGTTGTATTATCTGCACCAGCATCCTGCCCAATAAAAGTATTTTCTGACCCAGTGTTTAATGTACCTGTGTTTGTGCCTACAAATGAATTTTCTGATCCGTCTCTTGAAAGAAATTTCTGATCATCAATATAGAGATACCCGTCTAAATAAAGATCTTTCCATGAATCAACGGAAGTACCCAAATCCTTGTTATTATTATCATTCGGCACCAATGATAAAGAAACAGAAGTAGCAATCAAATTGCTTAAGCTTCTGTTAGCAAAAGAAGGATTAACTTCTGATGCGGCAGTTACCCTTCCCTTTGCGTCAACCGTAATTTGAGAAATCATAGTGGTGCTGCCATAAGTACCTGCTACAACGCCTGAATTGCTAAGAGAAATAGCACCCCCAACACCGGCTATGTTTACTCCGGTTCCTGCAGTGTAGGGAACAAATCCTGTATTTTGGGTGCTGCCATCTAAAAAACGGATGGTTCCATCAAGGTACAAATCATGCCATGAGAATAAAGAAGAACCAAGGTCAATCGTATTATCAAACTGCGTGAGCAGCGATAAATTAACAGCTACATTATTGAGGTTGGAAAGCTGTTTGTTTGCTCCACCTGTTTTCCATTCAAGAATACCTGCACCATCGGTAGTTAAAACCTGACCATTTGTTCCATCCTTATTGGGTAATGTCCAAATTACTGTTTTGGTAGCACCAATGGCGGAAGGTGGCCGGAATCCTACGTATTGCGTTCCATTGGCTGCGCCTTCCAGAAATCTTATTTCGCCGCTGAAATCAGCGCTTATTTGCATGGCTCCTGTTGCGGGATAAGTGTTTTGTGCACGCGTGTTCTGGCTGAACAAAAAGAGCAGAGAGAACAAACAGATACTAAGTGTTATTTTATGTTTCATGATGTTATTGTTTTTTTTAAACAATCTGTTTAAATAATTTTTAACGAACTATTAATTTGCTATTTGCACAGATGCTGTGCGGGATATTGTTTCATTGGGGCCAACATTATTTTACAAGACATTCGTTCAAATCTTTTCTGATCCTTCTTTTGAAGAAAGAGGATGATTGACAGTATTAAAATGCTTGTTAAAAGTCAGTTGGCCCCGGTCATTGCTCGTGATGTGAGCAGGAATAAATTATAATCAAACAAAACCGGCGAAAAGGAAAGGGGTTAAAAAACTGCCCCGGAGCATACAAAGAAGAGTTACGGCTTTTCTTCATGATAAATTATTTAGTTGATAAAAAAACTTTGCACAAACAAAGAAGTGGGTGCAATATACTGTCCTCATGCAGGCTAAGTCAAGTTTTTAGCATATTATTTTTGTCCCATATATTGGGGACAACAGAAATTTCAGATTTAGGGTTGTTGCAAAAAAAATTAAAGTTTTGAACCGTGACCTATATTAACTGCCGAGCCTTCCGCCATAAAAACAGAAAGTGGTTTTGAGTTCGTTAAAAAAGCAAAATCAGTTCCATATAACTCACTGAAACGACAATCAACGGTATAATCGTCAACAGTATAATAATTCCATTTAGGATGTTCCACTTTGTATTCAGTGGTCCTGTTTTCGTCAATACGATTGTATCCCCAGTAATGCTCTGCGATAAACTCTTCTTTACTGCCTGGCTTCAACGGCATCTTTACATTGCCGGTAGCTACCTTCAATTCATCCCATCGGCCGCTGTGCTTCCAGCCAAAACTAACTGCGGATTTTTCACCTGCAATGTGATGACGCATTCGCATTGCTGAATAATGCTCTTTATAAAGCGTATTGGCAATAAAGGCAATGGCATGCTTCGGTACAATTTCGCGTATAAAAACAACTCCTCTCCTCCATTCTCCATTTACTTCACGCTTCACGTAAAACCGGAGGTTTACTTCTTCAAAATTTACATGGAATGGGATTTTCACTCCCAATACTTTAGTATTCAAAAACAAAAAACCCACCAGGCTGACATAGTGTATTCCTTCATGTGTATCCAATAGTGTTTTAGCCGGCAGGTAAGAAAGTAGAATTGCCGGATCAATCCTGTAATTGATCATCGCTAAATATTTCCATTCAGCGGTAAGAAATGGTTTGTTCATGAATTGATGCTTTTATTGAGGCTTGTTTTGAAAAAAGTTGCAACGTTTCTTAAAGCCCTGCATTTTTACTTTGCAAGGGATGAAAAAAACCTCTCTGTTAAAGTAATCATTGATTAATTACAGTACCTTTTTATAAACTATTTCAAAATTCCGGGAGTCATCCTTTCCAGGTTAAGAGAGGATCAGTACCTCTTCAATACATTGAATAAAATACTGTGATAGTGTGAATGAAAACTAGTGATATCATTATTCAAATACCATACTGGTGTGAAAAATCATTTTATGGGATTCATGATGAATCGTGAGGGAAATTTTCTCAAGAACAGTCTTCACCATGAGTTTTTCTTCCTGAAATGATTCATTCTGGGCAGCCGGTATTTCATTTTCAAAATTGCGCTCTGTAAGTCTATATTCAGCACCATTGCTCTCCAGGATAAAATGGTTTTTACAGAGCATATTCAGATAGGCTGCTTCCTGGTGCACCAGATAGGAACCCTTTCCACGCGGAGAAAACAAAACGATGCCAAGGTCGCACCGCTTTATCTTTTGTTTATTTCCAGAAATGATAGCGGAGTACCACTGCAACCCTTGCCTTTTCTCCGGCACATGAAACTGTTGCTCTTTTAGTTTTAATCGTATCAAATCAAATAGAACAGCATCCTTTGATGAATGGCTGATGAAAATATTCATAGTGATTTTTCTGCAAAAATATGTGCAGACAATTACCTCACTTTAAAAGGTGTGTTACTTTAACTTTAAGGAAATGTGATCAAAAGATTAAAAGCCTCTTCCTGGCAGCAGTACCATTCAAATCAGCTATTGTGAAAACAAGGTAGTGATGTAATAAATAATAGCTGCAACAAGCATTGAAACCGGGATAGTGATTACCCAGGCCCACAATAATTTACGGGTTACCCCCCAGCGAACTGCTGATACCCGTTTGCGGATCCCAGTGCCAATAATGGAACCGGTAATCGTATGCGTAGTGCTCACCGGGATTCCCATCTGAGCGGTTGAAAACAGAGTGATGGCCCCCGCAGTTTCAGCAGCAAATCCTTCAAACGGAGTGAGGTGCGTAATACGCTGTCCCATAGTTTTTACAATGCGCCATCCACCCATCATAGTGCCAATAGCCATTGCACTCTGACAGGAAATGATCACCCAAAAAGGAATGGAATCATCTTGTGTCAATTGGCCAGCCGCAATAAGTGCCGCGAAAATAATCCCCATCACCTTCTGGGCATCATTCGCACCATGGCCGAGGCTGTAAGCTGCTGCAGAAACCAATTGCAACCTCCTGAAAACATTATCAACCTTGTGCGGAACAAAGGACCGGCAGATATGCATCAGCACAACAGAAAGGATCAGAGAAACCAGCATGCCAATCACAGGGGCAAGAAAAATGAAACTGATGATGCGAAAAAGTTCACTGCTGTAAACTGCCCCAATTCCAGCTTTGGCAATGGCAGCGCCTGCAAATCCACCAACCAAGGTATGGGAAGAACTGGAAGGAATACCGTAGTACCACGTGAGGAGGTTCCAGGCAATAGCCGCAATAAGTCCGCTAAGGATCACTTGCAGCGTTACCACATCAGGATGCACAATACCTTTGCCAACGGTAGAGGCAATGTGTAAACCAAAAACCAGGAAGGCGATGAAATTGAAAAAAGCAGCCCAGATTACAGCCATACCAGGGGTAAGTACCTTGGTAGAAACTATAGTGGCAATTGAATTGGCTGCATCATGAAAACCGTTTATTATATCGAATATCAGTGCCAAACCAATCACCACAATTAATAATAACGTCATAAGCTGTATGCAGAGGTTAGTTGAGGAATTGAGTTTATGCCACCTTTATGATAATGGATTCGAGTACATTTGCTACATCTTCCGCTTTATCGGTAGCTGTTTCAAGTGCCGATAGAATTTCTTTCATCTTTATCAGCTCCACAGCGTTTTTTTCCTCTTCAAAAAGTTTTGCCACTGCATGATCGAAAATATCATCCGCATGATTTTCGATACTGTTGATCCGCACACAGGCATCGGTGATCTTTCTAAGGTTCTTTAAATTTCTCAATTCCATCACCGCTGTGTTGATCTCATTGGCACTTGTCTGGATCAATTCAGACAGCTTAATAATTTCAGGGGTAAAATTGGTGATCTTATAGAGTTCCATCCGCTTGGATGCACCATGTATGTAATCCAGCACATCATCGATGCAGGAAATCAGGCGGTGAATATCTTCCCTGTCGAAAGGGGTAATGAAATTTTTTCCAAGTTCATTAAAAATCTCATGCGCAATCTCATCACCTATATGTTCCAGCTTCTCCACCTGCCGCATGTGTTCAATGCGCACCTCAGGTGATGTGGCTGTAACAGCAAAGTTCAGTTGTTCCGCACAAACTTTGAGGTTGGCAGCAGCCTTTTCAAATAATGGGTAAAAGCTTTTATCGCGGGGCACAAAAAAACTGATGAAGTTATTGATGGTCATGAATAATCTTTTGAGAAAGTGGCCGATTAACAGGGTTGAAATCGCAGTAAATATAGAAGAATGAATTAACAATAAGTTAATGCAGAAGTGCATTGGTCCTATTTTTATGCTGATAATCAACTGATTTCATTGTTTACCATCCTTTCTGCGCGATTATTGCCATAAGCGGATTGTTAATTTAAGGTTATCAAATCATTAAGGATATAACGATTTCGTAACACACCTTACTGAGTCTTCAACGGAAGCCATTATAGTTTTGCATCATTAATTTTTGCATCTAAAAGTAAAGGCAGTGCTTCTGCTCTAACCAAATTTCAATTTCTATGAAAAAGATCCTCTTTCCCATTTTAGTCATTGCCCTCTACACCTCCTGTAGCACTCCCGAAAAGAAAACTGAAGACGCATCTGCCTCCAGCCAGCCATCAATTCTGAAAGTGGATGGCTCGAGTACGGTATATCCCATTACTGAAGCGGTAGCCGAAGATTATAAAGCTACCAATCCCAACCTCCAGGTAACTATTGGAATCGCCGGTACCGGTGGCGGAATGAAAAAGTTTACTTCCGGCGAAATAGATATTTGCAATGCATCAAGACCGATAAAGAAAGAAGAAATGGATATCTGCGCCTCAAAAAATATCAAATTTATTGAGTTACCGATTGCTTATGACGGTTTAGCAGTTACCGTACATCCAAAAAATACATGGGTAGATAAACTTACTATTGCAGAATTAAAAATGATCTGGGAAGCGGCTGCCCAGGGGAAAATCATGAACTGGAGCCAGGTTAGAAAAGGCTTCCCAAACAAACCCATCAAGTTGTTTGGTCCGGGCACAGATAGTGGCACGTTCGATTACTTCACAGAAGCTGTTATCGGAAAAAGAGGAGACAGCCGTGGAGATTATACCGCATCGGAAGATGACAACATACTGGTTCAGGGTGTTTCTTCTGACGAAGGTTCACTTGGCTATTTCGGACTCGCTTATTACGAAGAAAATGCTGCAAAGCTAAAGCTGATACCTATAGATGATGGCAATGATGCCAACGGTGCAGGTGCGATAAGCCCATCCATTGAAACAGTGCAAAACGGAACCTATGCACCGCTTTCCCGGGTATTGCTGATCTATGCCAATATGGTTGCTGAAGATAAAAAAGAGGTAAAGGAGTTCTTGAACTTCTATGTTCAGAATGCACCCGCGCTATCGAAGGAAGTCGGTTACATTCCTTTGCAGGAGAACCTTTACACATTGGTTGCGGAGCGTTTGAAAAATAATGTTACGGGTTCAATTTATACGGATGGGACGGAAGTAGGAACAAAGCTGGAAGATCTGCTGAAAGCTACTCCTGCTGCCCAATAAAAATTCAATAAATTTAATAGTTGTGTGTTGGAAACTATGACCTTTGAAAATACCGAAGCGGGACTCGAAAAAAGCGCCCGCTTCGGTTTTAGCAGGAGAAATTACGTGTATGCGCGCGAGCGGGTAGTACAGGTAATACTGCTGATGTGCGCATTGGTTTCAATTTTTACGACTATCGGAATTATTGTAGTACTGCTGCTGCAAAGCATTGAATTTTTCAGACAGGTTCCCATCTTGGATTTTTTGACAGATACTCAATGGACTCCTTTATTTGCAGATAAACACTTTGGTATCCTGCCCCTGCTTTCAGGCACCCTGTTAACCTCTGTAATTGCATTATCAGTAAGTGTTCCACTTGGATTGGTGATTGCCATATACCTGAGCGAGTATGCAGCAAGTCCCGTAAGAAAAACGGTGAAACCATTCCTTGAAATCCTGGCAGGCATTCCAACCATTGTATATGGATATTTTGCCTTGATCACAGTTACACCTTTGCTACAGACAATCTTTCCGACAATGTCAGGATTCAATGCCTTGTCACCAGGCATCGTAATGGGAATTATGATTTTACCATTAGTGACCTCTCTCAGCGAAGATGCTTTGCGATCTGTTCCAAAAAGCCTGCGGGAAGGAGGATATGCGTTAGGTGCATCCAAGCTCCAGGTATCTCTTTCCATTGTTTTTCCTTCTGCATTCTCAGGTATCATTGCCTCTGTAATTCTGGCTTTCTCACGCGCCATCGGAGAAACCATGATCGTGGCCATTGCAGCAGGGCAATCAACCATTTTGAATGCAAATCCGTTGAACCCCGTTTCTACCATGACGGCTTACATCGTTCAAGTGAGTCAGGGCGACACACCATATGGAACACTTGCTTACAATACCATCTTTGCAGTTGCGATCACATTATTTTTATTCACGTTTGTGCTTAACATCGTCAGTTTCAGTATCCGGAAGAGATTTCTTGCGGTAGGAGGAGATTAAAAATAAACACCTAAAATATTTCATGACCCCACTTGAACGGCATTCCTTAAAGCAAAGAACAAAAAATGTAGTGTTCCAGGTGATCGCTATTGCAGGGTTGCTCTTTGCCGTGAGTGTGCTGATGATCCTCATCGTGAACGTGCTGAAAGATGGGTTATTCCGGTTAGACTGGAGCTTCATCACCAGTTACCCATCGCGGCGTGCAGCATCTGCCGGAATTATTCCAGGGTTGGTCGGAACATTGTTATTGGTGCTTCTCACCGCAATCGTTTCAATTCCCATTGGAATAGGTGCTGCTATTTATCTCGAAGAGTATGGAAAAAAAAACTGGTTGGGCAAAATCATTGAAATCAATATCGCCAATCTTGCAGGTGTGCCCTCCATTGTTTATGGATTGCTTGGGCTGGGATTATTTGTGAGATGGATGCAACTCGACCGCAGTCTTTTGGCTGGTGCATTAACCATGGGTTTGTTGGTAATGCCGGTAATTATCATATCAACGCGGGAAGCAATTAAAGCTGTTCCTTCCGGTATCCGCGAAGCATCGTGGGCCGTCGGAGCAACTAAATGGCAAACAATCTGGCACCACCTGTTGCCCATTTCTTTTCCATCCATACTTACCGGAATAATACTTGCCATATCAAGGGCAATTGGTGAAACTGCTCCGCTGATTACTATCGGAGCGTTGACCTACGTGACGTTTTTACCCAATAGTGTTCATTCGCCCTTTACAGTATTACCGATACAGGTTTTTAACTGGGTATCACGCCCCCAGGAAGCATTCCATGAAAATGCTGCAGCAGGCATTATTGTACTATTGATATTTACCTTGTTCCTGAATTCCCTGGCCATTATTCTGAGAAACCGATTCAGCAAATAGCAGATGTATAAAGTAGAAACGAAAAACCTGAACCTTCACTATGGCCCAACCCATGCTTTAAAGAACGTGACCATGGGTATTGATGAAAATAAGGTGGTGGCCATGATTGGACCTTCAGGGTGTGGTAAATCCACCTACCTGCGATTGTTCAACCGGATGAACGACATGATTGACAATGTGAAGATTGACGGTGAAGTGTTGTTCAACGGAAAAAATATATACAATGGCAGCATACGTGTAGAAGAAATCAGGAAAAAGATCGGCATGGTGTTTCAAAAGCCCAATCCATTTCCGAAGTCGATTTTTGAAAATGTCGCTTACGGATTGCGGGTGAATGGCATCACCAATAAAAAATTCATTGAAGAGTCAGTGGAACGTTCATTGAAACATTCAGCGTTGTGGGAAGAAGTGAAGGACGACCTGAAAAAATCTGCTCTCTCCATTTCCGGTGGCCAGCAGCAGCGGTTATGTATCGCACGCGCACTTGCGGTGGAACCATCAGTGATCTTGATGGATGAGCCCTGTTCTGCGCTTGATCCCATCAGCAATTCAAAGATTGAAGAATTGATTTACGAGCTTAAGAAAAAATACACCATCATCATCGTTACGCACAATATGCAACAAGCCGCGCGCGTAAGTGACCGCACTGCCTTTTTCTACCTCGGAGAATTGATTGAATACAACGATACCAAAGAGATTTTCACCAACCCAAAAAACGAACGCACACAGAATTACATTACCGGAAGATTTGGATAATTGGGTATCAGCATTCAGGTAGCATCTACCTGAACCATCAGCTGATACCTGAACCTCATACCTGATACCTCACACCTCACTTATGCCTACCGAAGAAACCACTCCCCGCAAAATTACCCACCTCGATACCGAACTGGACAGACTCAAAAACCAGATTGAAGAAATGGGACTGCTCGTCCAAAACCAGTTGAAAAAAAGTATGCTGGCAATTACACGGCTTGATAAGG